>CAITXW010000024.1 GCA_903896425.1 uncultured beta proteobacterium
AGTGGTTGTTGAGATATCCACTTTGGCACATTGATGCCGGTTAGAGGTGGGGCGTCCATCCCATTGGCCCCGGATCAAGTCCGGGATGAAAACAGCGGAGTGGCATGGCAGCAAGTGGCCCGTGCTATGCTGACGCCACCGTCTGGCGCGGCCCTGCTGGCCCTGCCCAAATCTATTTGAAAAGGAACTCCCATGCCCGGCCTTTTGTCCAACGTCGACCCCGACGGCCTGCTCGAATTCTCGGTGGTCTACACCGACCGCGCCCTCAACCACATGTCCAAGAGTTTTCAGGGCGTGATGAAGAACATCTCGTCCATTCTCAAGGAGGTCTACCATGCCAAGTCGGTTGCGCTGGTGCCGGGAAGCGGCACCTTTGGCATGGAGGCGGTGGCGCGCCAGTTTGCCGCCGACAAGAAGGTGCTGATCATCCGCAATGGCTGGTTCAGCTTCCGCTGGACGCAGATTCTGGACATGGGCCG
Organism: uncultured beta proteobacterium; assembly: GCA_903896425.1. Taxonomy (GTDB): domain Bacteria; phylum Pseudomonadota; class Gammaproteobacteria; order Burkholderiales; family Burkholderiaceae_C; genus Rhodoferax. The sequence goes on from CAITXW010000024.1 coordinate 480, forward strand.
CATCGCCGCGGAATCGACCGTGCTCAAGGCACGCCGCATCGGTACAGCGAAGCAGTCGCCCTGGGTGCCGGCGCCGATTGATGAAGTGGTAGCTGCCATTCGCGCGAAGAAGCCCGACGTCGTTTTCGCGCCGCATGTCGAGACCGCTTGCGGCATGATCCTGCCCGACGATTACCTGCGCGCCGTCTCTGCCGCCGTGCACGAAGTCGGTGGCCTGTTTGTGCTCGACTGCATTGCTTCCGGTACGGTCTGGGTGGACATGGTTGCCACCGGCGTTGACATCCTGATCAGCGCGCCGCAAAAGGGCTGGAGCAGTTCGCCCTGCTGCGCCATGGTGATGCTCAGCGAGCGCGCCCGCGCTGCCATCGATGGCACGACCAGCAGCAGCTATGCCTGCGATTTGAAGAAGTGGCTGCAGATCATGGAAACCTACGAAGGCGGCGCCCATGCCTACCACGCCACGATGCCGACCGATGCCCTCACAAAGCTGTGCGAAGTGATGAAGGAAACGCAGGCCTACGGCTTTGAGAAAGTTTGCGCCGAGCAGATCGAACTCGGCGCCAAGGTGCGTGCCCTGTTTGAGAGCCGCGGTATCCCGAGTGTGGCGGCCGAGGGCTTCAAGGCGCCAGGTGTGGTGGTGAGCTACACCGAAGACCCCGAGATCCAGGCCAGCCGCAAGTTCCTGGCTGCCGGGTTGCAGACCGCTGCCGGCGTGCCGCTGCAGTGCGACGAGCCAGCCGATTTCATGAGCTTTCGCGTCGGCCTGTTCGGTCTGGACAAGTTGCACAACGTGGACCGCACCGTGGCCCAGTTGGCGACTGCCTTGGACAAGGTTCTGTAGCCCGTATGAAGCGAAGCGCAATACGGGACAACGGTGTCCCCGTATTACGCCTTCGGCTCCATGCGGGCTAGGCGATTTTGCGCAGCAGGTTGACCCGCATCGGGCGCTCGAAGTAGGCGCCGTCGGCGCCCATGTGCGGCTCGAAGCGTTCGCGCACAGCCGAGAGCGTGGCGGCGTCGAGCTGGTGATCGAGGTAGGTGATGGCGATCAGGCGTTGCGCGAATTCGGCAAAGTCGCGGTAGCGCACCGGCACGTCGAAGAATACTTCGCTCACCTGTTCCCAGGCGCCGCTGGCCACTGCCTGCTGCAGCGCGAGCAGGGCGGCGGCGCGCACTTGCTCCTCGTCGTGGAACAGCCGCATGATCTCGTTGTGCGTGCCGGCAAAGACCGGCTCCGACACATAGAGCAGGCCGCCCGGTCGCAGAACCCGATGGACCTCGGCCAGTGCCTGATCGATTAGTTCAAGTGGAATGTGGTGCAGCGATTTCAACATCAAGGCCAGATCGAATTGATCTGCTGCAAATGGAATCGCCTGGGCACCGGCTTGCAGAAAATGCAGGCGCGCTTCGGGCTGGAGCAGGTTTTTGGTGTGCTGGCGTTCGTCCACTTCGAGCGCGCTGACTTCGCAGCTCGTAAAGCGCGCCAGCAGGCTGCGCGAGAGTTGCGCTGCACCGCAGCCGAGTTCGATGATGCGTGGGCGTTGATGGAGACCGACCAGTGAATCCAGCAGTTCCAGTTCGTCGGTGATGATGGGCATGTTCGGGTGTCGGTCAAAATGGAGGCATCATCCTAACCGAGTCCCTTCTGAGAAAACCGATGAACGACAACACCCGAACCCTGGACGCCACCACCCTGGCCCATCTGCAAAGCTGGGTTGGCAAGACCGAAACCCTGGCGGACGACATCACGGCCGCGCCGGTGCGCGCCCTGTCTGCCACGCTGGACCGCGATGACGCGGCGCCGCTGATGGGGTCGACCGTGCTGCCGCCGCTGTGGCACTGGCTCTACTTCCTGCCCAAGCAGCGCCAGAGCGAGATTGGCCCGGACGGCCACCCCGAGCGCGGCGGCTTTTTGCCGCCAGTGCCGCTGCCGCGTCGTATGTGGGCCGGCGGGCGCCTGCGCGGGCTGCCCGAGAACCCGCTGCTGGTGGGTGACGCCGTTCAGCGCATCTCGCGTATCGACTCGGTCACGCACAAAGCGGGTCGCACCGGTGACTTGCTGTTTGTGGTGGTGAAGCACGAAGTGCAAAACGCCAAAGGTCTTGCCCTGACTGAAGAGCATGACATCGTCTACCGCGCTGCGGCAAATCAGACCCCCACGCTCGGCACTGGCGTGTCCTCGCTGCCCCCCGAGGGGGCCCTCGCGGCTAGGGGCGGCCCGTCGCCGCTCGCCAATGACCCGGTGCCAGCGCCGACAGCGGCCGAGCAGGGTGCGCTCTGGCAGCGCGAGATCGTGCCCGACGACGTGCTGCTGTTTCGCTATTCGGCGCTGACCTTCAACGGTCACCGCATCCACTACGACCGCAAGTATGTGACCGAAGTCGAGGGCTATCCGGGTCTGATCGTGCACGGCCCGCTGATCGCCACGCTGCTGGTCGATCTGGTGCGCCGCCATGTACCGGACTCCTTCATCAAAGGTTTCCATTTCAAGGCGGTGCGTCCCACCTTTGACCTGCACCCGTTCCGGCTCAGTGGCAAGCCGTCGCCCGACGGCAAGACGGTGCAGCTCTGGGCGCAGGACCACGAAGGCTGGCTCACCATGCAGGGCACGGCTGAGCTTGACTGAAAACATATCGATACCCACAGACCCACACCATGATCAAACGCGACCCAGACCAGTACCAGGAAATCCGTGATGCCGTGCGCGCGCTGTGCGCCGAGTACCCTGACGAATACCACCGCAAGATTGACGAGCAGCGTGGCTACCCGGAAGCCTTCGTTGATGCCCTGACCAAGGCCGGCTGGATGGCCGCGCTGATTCCGCAGGAGTACGGCGGCTCCGGTCTGGGACTGACCGAGGCCTCGGTCATCATGGAAGAGATCAACCGCAGCGGCGGAAATTCCGGTGCCTGCCACGGCCAGATGTACAACATGGGCACGCTCCTTCGCCACGGCTCGACGGCGCAGAAAGCGCATTACCTGCCAAGAATAGCCAGCGGTGAATGGCGTTTGCAATCAATGGGCGTGACCGAGCCCAGCACCGGCACCGACACCACCAAGATCAAGACCACGGCCGTGAAGAAGGGCGACCGCTATGTGGTCAACGGGCAGAAGGTCTGGATCTCGCGCGTGCAGCACAGCGACTGGATGATCCTGCTGGCGCGCACCACGGCGCTGGCTGACGTGACAAAAAAATCAGAAGGCATGTCAATCTTCATGGTCGATCTGCGCCAGGCTGAGAAGAGCGGCATGAGCGTGCGGCCGATTCCGAACATGGTGAACCACGAGACCAATGAACTGTTCTTCGAGAACCTCGAAATTCCTGAGGAGAACCTGATCGGCCAGGAGGGCAAGGGTTTCAAGTACATCCTGGACGGGCTGAACGCCGAGCGCACGCTGATTGCCGCCGAGTGCATTGGTGATGGCTACTGGTTCCTCGACCGCGTGACGAAATACGTCAACGAGCGCATCGTTTTCGGCCGCCCGATCGGCCAGAACCAGGGCGTGCAGTTTCCGATTGCCGACGCCTACATCGAAGTCGAAGCCGCGAACCTGATGCGCTACAAAGCCTGCGAACTGTTCGACGCCGGCCAGCCCTGCGGCGCCCAGGCCAACATGGCCAAGTACCTGGCAGCCAAGGCCAGTTGGGAAGCGGCCAATGCCTGCATCCAGTTTCATGGTGGTTTTGGTTTTGCCAACGAATACGACGTAGAGCGCAAGTTCCGCGAGACCCGGCTGTATCAGGTGGCGCCGATCTCGACCAATCTGATTTATTCGTTTATTGCGGAGCATGTGTTGGGGATGCCGAGGTCGTTTTGATGTCGTGTTGTGATGATGTTTGCATTTGATACCGGCCGGGTCTCGCCCCGGCGCTTTGGGTCGGGATATGCGCCCGACAGCGCAGTAACTTTCTTTTGCTTCGCCAAAAGAAAGTCACCAAAGAAAAGGCGAGCCGGATTCGTCGCCCGGCGCTTTGCGCCGGTATGCTGCGTTGCTCGATTCGGGCGGGGTGCGCAGAAACTCGCCCTGCGGGCTCAAACATCTGCGCCCCTGATCCGCCCGCCTCTGCGCTACTCGCCTCCTCATAACGGCGTGGGACAGCCCCTACGCGAGCGCCGGATGACTATTGAAACATTTGAGTTCACCACCGTCGGCGTACTGGGGCTATTTGGATGTTTGCGTATTCGGATGTTCGAATTCCCCGCCGTTGAGGCAGGGCTGAGCAGCGTTGAGGGTTATTGGGGTCAGACACCAATTTCGCTGCGGCACATTGTGCCGCACCCTACGGGCGAGCCGAAGGCTCGGCGAATTTGGGCTCTGACCCCAAAAACCCGGAGCAGCGCAAGGAACCGCGAAGCGGCCCTGACGTCGGCTCGCCTTTCTTTTGGGTACGTTTCTTTGGCGAATCAAAGAAAAGTACCTCGCCCGCCGGGGCGAGACCCGGCCTCTATGCGAACCTGAATACTTTGAAAAAAAATATGCGACAAAGACCCCTGGACGGCATCACCGTCATCTCCCTGGAACACGCCATCGCCGCGCCGTTCTGTACCCGCCAACTGGCCGACCTCGGCGCGCGCGTGATCAAGATCGAGCGGCCCGGTCTGGGCGACTTCGCCCGGGCGTATGACACACGCGTCAAGGGCCAGGCTTCGCACTTTGTCTGGACCAATCGCTCCAAGGAGAGCCTGACGCTGGACCTCAAGCAACCGGCTGCGCTGGCGGTGTTGCGCCAGTTGATTGCGAAGGCCGACGTGCTGGTGCAGAACCTCGCACCCGGTGCGGCAGCGCGCATGGGTTTGTCGTATGAGGCGCTCAGCACAGAACAGCCACGCCTGATCGTCTGCGACATTTCGGGCTACGGCGAAGACGGTCCGTACCGCGACAAGAAAGCCTATGACCTGCTGATCCAGAGCGAAGCAGGTTTTCTGTCGGTCACCGGCACGCCGGAGGTGCCGAGCAAGGCCGGCAATTCGATGGCCGATATCGCCGCCGCCATGTACGCCTATACCAATATCCTGTCGGCTCTGCTGTTGCGCGGCAGGACCGGCAAGGGTTCGCACATTGATGTCTCGATGCTGGAGTCGCTGGCCGAGTGGATGGGTTATCCGCTGTACTACGCCTTTGACGGTGCGCCACCGCCGCCGCGTTGTGGTGCCTCGCACGCCAGCATCTACCCGTATGGACCGTTCCAGGCCGGTGACGGCGGCACCGTGATGCTGGGCTTGCAGAACGAGCGCGAATGGAAACAGTTTTGCGTTCTGGTTTTACAGAATGCTGCGCTGGCCGTGGACGTGCGCTTTGCCAGCAACGCAGCGCGCAACGAACACCGCGACGCGCTCAAGGCGATCATCCTCGAAGCGTTTGCCAAACTCAGCACTGAACAAGTGCTTGCGAGACTGGATCAGGCGCAGATTGCCAATGCGCGCATGAATGACATGGCCGGCGTTTGGGCGCATCCGCAGTTACAGGCACGCCAGCGCTGGCAGGCCGTGGGCTCGCCGGCGGGTGACATCCCCGCGCTGCTGCCGCCCGGACGCAGCAATGCGTTTGACTACCGCATGGACCCGGTGCCCGCTGTGGGGCAGCACACCGAGGCCATTCTGCGCGAGCTCGGGCAGGATAATGCCGCCATTGCCAGCCTGCGTGCCGCTGGTGCGATCTGATTTTCTTGACGTGAAAGACAAGCCTCGATGAATTCCCCAACTGCCGAACTTGCCGCCTTTGCCGCTGGTCTGCGTTTTTCTGATATTCCGGCGCCTGTTGTGCGCAAGACGGAGGACTTGTTGGTCGACTGGTTCGGCTCGGCGGTGGCGGGGCAGGGCGCGCGAGCGGTGGAGAGCATCACGCGCTTTGCGTTGGCGATGGGGCCGCAGATCGGTCCCTCGGAAGTGATCGTGCGGCGCGCGGCGAGCAGTCCTTATCTGGCGGCGATCGCCAACGCGGCGGCTTCACACATGGCGGAGCAGGACGATGTGCACAACGGCTCCGTGTTTCACCCGGCCACCGTTGTGTTTCCTCCGGCGCTGGCGGTGGCGCAGGCACTGGGCGCCAGCGGTGAGCAGTTTTTGACGGCGGCGGTGGCGGGCTACGAGGTCGGCATTCGCGTCGGTGAGTTTTTGGGCCGCTCGCACTACAAGGTGTTCCACACCACGGGCACCGCCGGTACGCTGGCGGCAGCGGCCGCAGTGGGCAGTCTGCTGGGGCTCGATGCGCAGCAAATGCAGCATGCCTTCGGCTCAGCTGGCACGCAGTCGGCGGGGCTCTGGGAGTTCCTGCGCACGGCTGCCGACAGCAAGCAGTTGCACACCGCGCACGCGGCCGGTGCCGGCTTGATGGCGGCCTATCTGGCCAAAGACGGCTTCACCGGTGCGGCGCACATCTTCGAAGGCCCACAAGGCATGGCGGCGGGCATGTCGAGCGACGCCGATCCTGCAAAATTAACCGATGGGCTGGGCACGCGCTGGGCCACGGCTGAGACTTCGTTCAAGTACCACGCCTGCTGTCGCCACACACATCCGGCCGCTGACGCGTTGCTGCAGGTGATGCAAGCGCACCAACTCCAGAGCGCAGACATCGCGCATGTTGTCACGCATGTGCACCAGGGTGCGATCGATGTGCTGGGTCCGGTGACGAACCCGGTGACGGTGCACCAGAGCAAGTTTTCCATGGGGACGACACTGGGCTTGGCGGCGCGCTTTGGGCACGCCGGGTTGGCTGAATTCGAGCAGCATTTTCTCGACGAGCAAACGCTGTCACTGCGCGATCGCGTCGAGATGGTGCTCGACGCTGAGGTCGACGCCGCCTATCCGCAGCGCTGGATCGGCAAGGTGACGGTCACCACCGTTGACGGCCGCGTGCTGCACGGGCGCATCGATGAGCCCAAGGGCGACCCCGGCAACACACTGAGCCGCGACGAGATCACGGCCAAGGCGCTGCGTCTGGCCGCCTTCAGCGGTGGCGCCAATCCGGCTGAAATGAAGCAGGCGGTTGACAGACTCTGGCGCGTGGCACAGTGGCCGCGCGTTGGCGATTTACTGGAGCGCCAAGCATGAACCGACCCACCTGTGAATCTTCAATGCTGGCATCGGCGCGCAGTTTCCTGTTTGTCCCCGCCAGCCGACCGGAGCGTTTCGCAAAGGCCTTGGCCTGCGGTGCCGATGTGGTGATCATCGATCTGGAGGATGCGGTAGCGCCGGATTTCAAAGCCGATGCCTGTGCGCAGTTGCTGCTCGGGTTCAAACAGATGAGCAGCAGCGAGCGCAAACGCGTCATGGTTCGCATCAACGCCACCACGACGCCCTGGTGCGGGAACGATCTGGCGCAACTCCAAACGCTGATCCCGCTGGGCCTGAGCGCCGTGATGGTGCCCAAGGCAGAATCGGCCGCAGGACTGGCGCAGGTGGCAAGCAGCTTGGGTCCGAACTGCGCGCTGTTGCCTCAAGTGGAAACGCTGGCCGGGCTGGATGCGGTGAATGAAATCGCGAACGCCCCCCAGGTGCTGCGCCTGGTGTTTGGCAACATCGATTTTCAAGCCGATCTCGGGCTGCGCTGTGATGCAGACGAGCTTGAGCTGCTGCCGGTGCGGCTGGCACTGGTAATGGCTTCGCGCCGAGCAGGGCTGCCAGCGCCGGTGGATGGCGTCACGCTGGCGACGCAAGACAGTGCACGACTGCAGGCCGACGTGGCGCGCAGTCGTCGTGGCGGCCTGACCGGAAAATTGTGCATTCATCCGGCGCAGGTCGCAGAGGTCAACGCCGCGTTCTCGCCCAGCGCCGCCGAGGTGACTTGGGCAAAGCGGATCGTGGCGGGATTTGAAACCAGCGCGGGTGCGGTATTCCTTCTGGATGGCCACATGATCGATGCCCCGGTGGTGTTGCTGGCCCAGAGCACATTGACACTGGCCCGGAAGATTTCAGACGCCTCGTTGGATCAACATGCGTGATGTTCAAAAGCAGTTGCAAGCGTTCTGGGATCTGCGTTTTGGTGTGCCCGAATATGTCTATGGCACCGAACCAAACCAGTTTCTTATGCAGCAAGCACATCACCTTGCCAGGGGTGGGCGGGTGCTGTGCCTGGCCGATGGCGAAGGACGCAACGGAGTCTGGCTGGCACGCCAGGGCTTCAAGGTGCAATCTGTCGACATCTCGGCGCAGGGGATTGAAAAAACGCAGATGCTGGCCAGGCAATGCGGTGTCGAATTGGACACATTGGTAGCCGACGTGACAACACTGGACATGGGGTCGACGCAGTGGGATGGCATCGTGTCGATTTTTTTGCATTTGCCCGCCAAAGCGCGAGCCGAACTGCATCGGCGTGTGGTGCGGGCGCTGAAGCCCGGTGGTGTGTTTGTATGGGAGGCCTATGCCCCCAATCAACTGGCATTGAAGACCGGTGGTCCGCGCGATGCTGCGCTCTTGCCTGGGCTGGACGAGGTGGCCATTGACTTTGATTCCAGTACGCTGCAGCATGCGTGGACAGGGTTGCGCCCCGTGCAAGAGGGAAGCTTGCACACCGGCATTGGCGCCGTGACGCAACTGCTGGTCAAGAAAGCGGCCCAACCGGGCGCGTGAATAATTCAATGGGCTCTGCCGGAGCAGGCTCTGCAAATTGCCAGAATTTATAACGAGGAGACATATCATGAAGTTTTCAAAGCTGTTTGTGACCCTGCTGTTGGGCAGTGCTTGCGCTTGTGCCAGCGCACAAATCATCATCAAGTTCAGCCATGTGGTGGCTGCCAATACGCCCAAGGGCAAGGCCTCCGAGTTCTTTGCCAAGCGCGCCGGAGAACTGACCAAGGGCAAGGTCAAGGTCGAGGTTTACCCGAACAGTTCGCTGTACAAGGACGGCGAAGAGATGTCCTCATTGCAGATGGGGTCAGTGCAAATGCTCGCACCGTCGCTGGCCAAGTTCGGGCCGCTGGGCGTCAAGGAGTTTGAAGTTTTCGACTTCCCCTTTATGTTCGACGACACAGACGAACTGCACAAGATTACGCAGGGCCCGGTTGGCGCGTCCATGCTGGCAAAGCTTGAGGCCAGGGGCATCAAGGGCCTTGCTTATTGGGACAACGGCTTCAAGTCCTTCTCGGCCAACACGCCGCTGAAGGCTGTGGCCGACTACAAGGGCAAGAAGTTCCGCATCCAGTCCTCCAAGGTGCTGGAAGAGCAGATTCGTTCAGTGGGTGGGATTCCGCAGGTGATGGCTTTCTCCGAGGTCTATCAGGCGCTGCAAACCGGCGTCGTTGATGGCACCGAGAACACCACCTCGAACATTTATTCGCAAAAGTACCAGGAGGTCCAGAAGCACCTTTCGCTCACAAACCATGGCTACATCGGCTACGCGGTCATTGCCAATAAAAAGTTTTGGGATGGCCTGCCAGCGGACCTGCGCGGCCAGCTGGAGCAGGCGATGACCGAGGCCACAAACTACGCCAACAATATTGCGCAGGCGGAAAACGACACGGCCCTGGCCGACATAAAAAGCAGCGGCAAAACCGCGGTTTACGAACCGACCAAGGAAGAGCGCATGGCGCTCAAGAAAGCCATGGCAGCGGTGCACATCAAGATGGCCGAACGCGTTGGCAAGGAAACGCTACAGGAGTTCTACAAGGCCACCGGCTTCGACCCGGCCAAGCTCTAAGCCGGGCGTTGCACCGGCACGTTAGGGATTTTTCTAATTGTGCTGCCTCGTATTCAGGCGCAGGATGGCGCAGGGGGTAGAAAGAAATTGTGCTCCCTGACAACAATTAGCCAACCCAACCTGCTTTGAGGAAGACCCGATGAAACTGAAGTTCACCACTGTGCTGATGGCCACCCTGGCGGCGCTCTGCCTGGGTGCTGCGCCAGCGGCCCTGAGCCAGAGCAATTGGCCTGACAGGTCCGTGATCCTGGTGGTGCCCTTCACGGCGGGCGGCCCGACCGATCTGGTGGCGCGGCTGATTGCGGTTCCGATGGGCAAGGCACTCGGGCAGACCGTGCTGGTGGAAAACACGGTGGGCGCAGGCGGCACTATTGCCGGCGCCCGCGTCGCCCGTGCTGCGCCCAATGGCTACACGCTGTTTCTGCACCACATGGGCATGGCGACGGCACCGGCGCTGTACAAGAAACTATCGTTTGATCCCCTGAAAGATTTCGAGTACATCGGCCAGGTGGTTGATGTGCCGATGACAATGCTGGCGCGCAAGGATTTCCCGGCCAGCAATTTCAAGGAACTTGAAGCCTATGTGCGGGCCAACAAGACCAAGGTCTCGCTCGCCAATGCCGGGATGGGCGCGGTCTCGCATCTGTGCGGCCTGTTGTTCATGAGCCAGATCGGTGTTGACCTCACCACGGTTCCCTACAAGGGTACCGGACCGGCCATGAACGACTTGCTCGGCGGCCAGGTGGACTTGCTGTGCGACCAGACCACAACGACCGTGCCCATGATCAAGGATGGCCGCGTCAAGGTTTATGGTGTGACCACGCTCAAGCGCCTGACTGCTTTGCCCAATGTGCCCACACTCGACGAGCAGGGCTTGAAGGGTTTTGAAGTCAAGGTCTGGCACGGTTTGTATGCGCCCAAAGGCACGCCAGCGCCGGTGCTGGAGAAGCTCAACGCCGCGTTGCGTGTGGCCTTGCAGGACAGCGTGCTCAAGCAGCGCATGGCGGAGCTGAGTTCGGATATTGTGCCGATGGACAAGGCAACACCTGCCGGGCTGAAGACGCAGCTCGAGTCGGAAATCGCCAAGTGGGGGCCAGTGATCCAGAAAGCCGGCATTTACGCCGACTGATGGGGGCGCGCCGGGGGGCTCAGGCCGGTTTGTGCAGCAGCGTGTGGCCTTCGGCCAGTTCCGCAGTTGCCTGACGCGCGACGGCCTTGTCAGTGGCGCTGGCGAACTTGCTGTAGCGGCCCAGGATGCTCACCAACTGGCCGTAGATGCGCGGGTTGCCGGCCAGGCACTCGGCCTGCTCCAGGAAGTCGGGCTCACCGGTCAGATTGCCGACCAGGCCACCGGCTTCGGTTACCAGCAATGAGCCGGCTGCCACGTCCCAGGGCTTGAGGCCCATCTCGAAAAATCCATCGGTGTAGCCGGCTGCGACATAGGCCAGATCGAGCGCGGCAGCGCCGGGTCGGCGCAGGCCGGCCGTGCGCTGCATCACGTCGCCCATCATGCGCAGGTAGGTATTGAAATCGTCGGTCGGACGGAACGGAAAGCCGGTGGAGATCAGGCACTCCTGCATGCGGATGCGCTTGGAGACGCGCAGGCGCCGGTCGTTCAGGTAGGCGCCGCGGCCCTTGGTGGCGGTGAAGAGATCATTGCGGCTCGGGTCGTAAATGACGGCCTGCTCGACCTTGCCCTTGACCGCCAGCGCAATGCTGACGCAGTACACCGGCAGGCCGTGGATGAAGTTGGTGGTGCCGTCCAGCGGGTCGATGATCCAGACAAATTCCGAGTCTTTGGCGCCGTGTTCCTGACCGGACTCTTCGGCCCAGATGCCGTGGCCGGGGTAGGCGGTGAGCAGCGTTTCGATGATGATCTTCTCGGAGGCGTGGTCAACATCGGTGACGAAGTCGTTGACCAGCTTTTGCGAGATGCGCACCGATTCCACGTCGAGCGCGGCGCGGTTGATGATGGCGCCAGCGGCTCGGGCCGCTTTGACGGCCACGTTGATCATGGGATGCAGATTGGGGGACATGGATAATTTTTACTCAAATTTTGCGGAGCAGACCTTGAACTCTGTCCCCTTGGTGGCTGTCATGCCGGACCCGATCCGGCATCCATGGCTGTTGGGTCAGACCCCAAATGGCAGCCATCGTTGCCAGCGACAATAGTGCGATTTTAACCGTCACACTGATTTTTCGATTTCTCCCCCGATGCAAACTCGTTTTATCCTGATCAATACCAGCCATGCCGGCAATGTCGGCGCTGCGGCACGCGCCATGAAAACCATGGGCTTTGATGACCTGGTACTGGTGGCACCGCGCTGGGCCAATGTGCTGCGGCGCGAGGAGACGATCCAGCGTGCCAGTGGCGCCCTGGACGTGCTGGAGAACGCGCGCATCGTGGCCACGTTGGACGAGGCGCTGCAGGGTATGACCCATTTGTGCGCTACCGCCATGACGCCGCGCGATTTTGGTCCGCCCACGGTGACGCCGCGTGTGCACTTTGAACAGTTCGCTTCAAGCCTGAGCGCCGGCGGGCCGGCGCAGGGCATGGCCTTTCTGTTTGGCTCCGAGCGCTTTGGCATGCGCAACGAAGATGTGTACCGCTGTCATGTGGCGCTGAGCATTCCTAGCAACCCGCAGTTCGGCTCGCTCAACCTGGCTTCGGCTTTGCAAGTGATTGCCTACGAATGGCGGCTCGCGCTGGGCGGCTATGCCATTCACGATGCGACCACGCCGGCGGTGCTGGCCGATGCCAGCGAACTGGCGGGCATGCTGGCGCATTGGGAGCGCGCGCTGGTGAGCATCGGTTTTTTGGACCCGCAGGCGCCCAAGAAGCTGATGCCCCGGCTCAATCAGTTGTTCAACCGGGCTGGCGTGACGCAGGAGGAAATCCATATCCTGCGTGGTATTGCCAAGATGATGGATAAACCCTAGTGGCAGCAAGCGGCTAGACTTCGCCCATGTTTTCCCGACTTCGCTCTGACATTCAATGCATTCTTGACCGCGACCCGGCGGCGCGTAGCCGTTGGGAAGTCATCACCTGTTACCCGGGGCTGCACGCGCTCATGCTGCACCGCCCGGCGCACTGGTGCTGGGCGCACGGCCTGAAGTGGCTGGGCCGCTTCATCTCGCACATTGCACGTTTCCTGACCGGCATCGAAATCCACCCCGGTGCCCGCATCGGCGAGCGTGTATTCTTTGACCACGCAATGGGCGTGGTGGTGGGCGAGACCGCCGAGATTGGCGACGGTTGCACCATCTACCAGGGCGTGACGCTGGGCGGCACGGCCTTGTACAAGGGCGCCAAGCGCCATCCAACGTTGGGGCGCAATGTCGTGGTGGGGGCCGGTGCCCAAGTGCTCGGCGGCTTCACGGTGGGTGACGACGCCAAGGTCGGCTCCAACGCGGTGGTCACCAAACCGGTGCCGGCTGGCGCCACGGCGGTGGGCAACCCGGCGCGCATCATCCAGGCCGAACTCGACGTCAAGCGCGAGGAGGCCGCTTCGAAGATGGGCTTTTCGGCCTACGGCGTGACGCAGAACGACGACCCACTGAGCCAGGCCATGCGCGGCCTGATCGACAGCGCTGCTTCGCAGGAGCACCAGATTGCCCTGCTCTGGCACGCGATTGAGCTGTTGCAGGCCAATCGCTCCGGCACCGACTGCGTGCCCGGCGACGCCGCGCGCAGCGAGCACTTCGAGGCCGAGAAGCTCAATCAGTTGGTTGGCAAATAAGCCGCGTCCTGTAGCATCCGCGCTGCCAGCGCTTCAATCGCCTGCACGGAATAACCCTCCGGGCTGATGATGATGGCCTTTTCGAACTGCGCAAAGTTGCGCCGCATCGATTGCAGATAGGCCGGGTCGTAGTGCTGGGTGAGCAACTCCTGCACCACGGTCTCGAAGTTGCCGGCGCGCACAGCGGTTTGCCAGCGTTCTACCAGTACCTTGCCACGGAACTCGGCCAGCACCTGCAGGCGCTCGCAAAAGTGCTCGACGTCGCGCACAAAGAAATCGTAGTCTTCCAGCAGCAGGGCCACGCGCTGCGCATCGGGTAGCACCAGGTTCAGGCACGGGCTTTGCCGCATGGCGTCCACCAGTGCGAGCGGCAGCACGACGTTGCCGACCTTCTTGCTTTCGCTCTCAATGAAGACCGGGCGTGCCGGGTCGAACTGGCGCAGCGCTTGCCAGATCAGGGTGTCGAAACGCTTTTGCGTCGGCTGCGCCAGCCCGGGGATGGCGCCCAGCACGGAACTGCGGTGATTCGCCAGCGCTTCGAGGTCGATTACCTGCGCGCCTTGCGCCGCCAGTGCCTTGAGCAAGCGCGTCTTGCCCGAGCCCGTGGTGCCGCAGACGATGCGCCAGTTGATCTGCGGCACCAGGCGCGCAATGTCCTGCACCACAGCGGCGCGAAAGGCCTTGTAGCCGCCTTCGACCAGCGTGACGCGAAAGCCGATCTGCGACAGGATTAAGGAGAGGGCGCCACTGCGCTGGCCGCCGCGCCAGCAGTAGGTCAGCGGCTTCCAGTCCTTCGGTTTGTCGATCACTTCGCGCTCGATGTGGGCGGCGATGTTGCGCGCGGCCAGTGCCGCACCGCGCTTCTTGGCCTCGAAGGCGTTGACCTGCACGTAGAGCGTGCCGATGGCGCGCCGCTCGTCGTTGTTCAGGGTTGGCCAGTTGACGGCGCCGGGTAAATGATCCTCGCCGAACTCGGCCTCGCTGCGGGCGTCGATTACGGTGTCGAACTCCTGCAGTCGGCCAAGGACTTCAGCGGCGCTGATGGTGTTCAGACTCATTTCAGCAGCCTTTTCAGTTCCGGCCAGACATTGGCCAGCAGCGTCGGGTGTGCTGCTTCAAGTGGGTGGATGCGGTCGGCCTGGAACCAGCGCAGGCTGTCGGGCGCGTCGGCCACGCCCTTGAGCAGAAACGGCACCAGTGCTGCTTTGTTCGCCTTGGCCACGCTGGCATAGAGGGCGGCAAAGCGCGCGCCGTAGTCTTTGCCGTAGTTGGGCGGCATCTGCATGCCGATCAGCAGCACTTTGGCGCCGGCCTTTTGCGCGGAGCGGGTCATCTCGCTCAAATTCTCCTGCGTCATCTCCAGCGGCAGGCCACGCAGGGCGTCGTTGGCGCCGAGTTCAATCAACACGTGCGTCGGATGGTGTTCGGCCAGCAGCGCGCCCAGGCGTGAGCGGCCACCCGATGTGGTGTCGCCGCTGATGCTGGCGTTGACGATGCTGGCAGCGATCTTTTCAGCGCTGAGTTTTTGTTCCAGCAGGGCAACCCAGCCGCTGCCGCGTTTGAGGCCATACTCGGCGCTGAGCGAGTCGCCCAGCACCAGAATGACAGGGCGCGTTGTGCCAGCCGATAGCCCTGCGCCGGCGCCGAGCAGGGTGGCTGCGATAAAGTGACGCCTGAACAATGGATGTCGATACAAAGAAAGCCTCATGAATTCAATTATTTCGGTCCAGCACGTATTCAAGTCGGTGACCGATTCGAGCGGAACTCTCGACATTTTGCGCGATATCGACTTTGCGCTGAATGCGCGCGAAACCGTGGCCATTGTCGGCGCCTCGGGCTCGGGAAAAAGCACGCTGCTGTCGATCATGGCCGGTCTCGATACGCCGACGCGCGGCACGGTGCGGCTGGTCGGGCAGGACTTGTTTGCCATCGACGAGGACGCACGTGCGCAATTGCGCGCGCAAAAGATTGGTTTTGTCTTTCAGAGCTTTCAGTTGCTGGCCAACCTCAGCGCGTTGGAGAACGTGATGCTGCCGCTGGAACTGGCGAACCGGCGCGATGCGCGCAAGGCTGCCACCGAGATGCTGGTGCGCGTTGGTCTGGGTGAGCGCCTGGGCCATTACCCCAAGGTGCTCAGCGGCGGTGAGCAGCAGCGCGTGGCCTTGGCGCGTGCCTTTGTTGTGCAGCCGGCTTTGCTGCTGGCCGACGAGCCCACTGGAAGCCTGGACTTTGCCACCGGTGAAAAAGTGATGGAGCTGATGTTTGACCTGAACCGCGAGCAGGGCACAACGCTGGTGCTGGTGACGCACGACAACGCGATTGCTGCGCGCTGTGAGCGCCGCATCACGATTGAGGCCGGGCGCGTGCTGGAGACTGTCAGCGAATTCCTGCCAGGTTGAGGGCGTCGCCCATGTCGCGATCCGAGTGCAGAATGTGCGAGACCAGCCAGTCGCGCAGAAAAAGCAGCAGTTCCACCAGGCTCGGTCCTTGGCCATGGTCGAGTTGCGTCACCATTTGACTGACTTGTTTCACAAATGCCTGGTGCTCGTGGACATGCCGGACGATACCTGCATAGCTGATTTCACGCATCAATCGTTCTTCGGTGCCAAAGTGGTAGACGGTGTATTGCACCAACTCGTCAATCACCTGGCGGTTGTCGACACCACTCACTTGCCCATTCAGGGCGGTGCCGAGGCGGTTAAGAATGCCGACCAGCACCTGATGCTGTTTGTCGACTTCCTGTACGCCGACGGAAAACTGGTTTGACCAGACAATCATGGGCATGATGCAAGTTCCTGGTGAAGAATTTTTGAACATGTTTTGAGTATCTGAAGCAGTTCGCGCGCCATGTTGCTGGTGGAGAGGAATTCGTTCTCGAAACGTTGCCACTCGACATAGCGCGCAAAACGCTCCAGGCGTGACAGGACTTCAGCCAGCAGCGCCTCAAGTTCCTTTGCTTCCACCGCGCTTTCGGGTGTCATGTGCAAGCCCATGGCCAGGGCATCTTCGACGCCGCAGGAGCGCAGCGCGAACAGCAGCGGATTGATTTTTCTCTGCAGCCAGATGTCAGCCGATTCGCGTGCCGTTTGGGATTCGCCAATCGTCAGCGACAACAACACGACAGCGCGCGAGAGTTGCGCATGCAGTTGGCGCAGTCGTCGGCCGATGGTGGCGGCCTGCTCCGGCATTGGCTGCTCGGCCACGCGCTCTTGCTGGGCGCGCGCGATGGCGCCGATCCAGTTTGCCATGTGGCTGTCAAATTCGTGTGTGATCAGCTTGGCGCTAACGGCTGCGCGCAGCAGGCCCAGATCGGGATCGAGCAGCGCTTCGCAGATCGCCTCGGCAAAAAGCAGGATCCTGGCGCGCGGTGGAATCTGGTCTTCCCTCAGTTGCAGCGGAAAACCCGAACCGTCGAGTCGCTCATGCGAACAGGCAATCAAGTTGCCAACCTCGTGCGGCATCTTGCCCAGTTCAACCGCCGCCAGTGCTGACACCAGGGGGTGTTGGTCGTAGATTCTTTCCTTCTCATCGGGCCCGGGCTCTGGCGGACAGTAGAGGCGCCCCACGTCGTGCAGCAAGCCGGCGTGTGCCAGCGCCGACAGCAGGCGTCGCTCCAGCCCAAGTTCGATCGCCAGTGTCAGCGCAATCGCCGTCACAGCAACCGAATGGGCCAGGTAATCCCGGTTGCCGCAGCGCAATAGCGAAATCAGCAGCAGTTCCTGCGGCGTCAGCGTCAACGCATGAAAGATACCGAGCACGGCGTGCTCGTGCGCAGCGATGGCCGATTTCAAATCCGGCGAACTGGCGCAAAGCTGTTTGAAAACGGTCTCAATCGCAGACGCGTTGACCGGGTCATCGGCGTTGATGCAGAGCTCGATCGGCTCGCGCAATTCACGCTCGATCAGGCGGCTCATCAATTCGGGATCAAGCGCCTGGTTCTTGCCCCACAGCATGACGCCTTTGCTGTCGTAGATGTCGCGCACCGAATGAAATCCGCCCTGCGCCGCGCTTTGCCACATGAACCCGGCCAGATAGGGGTTCGCCTTGATGCTGGGCGTTGTTCCGGTGAAAAAATGCCGGGCAGGCGATGAAGCGCTCATGGATTGGTTTGAGGTGTTTGGCGTCGAGGCAAACGAACAGGTTTCGTTGCCCCAATGTTCCCTCAGGTACCGGACCTTCAATGCCCGAAACAGACTGGCGTTTGGGGATCATTTCGGCCAACTGGGTTTGTCATTGCGAGCCCAAAGCTGTCATTGCGGACATGATCCGCTATCCATGGTGCGTGTGGCACCGTCGGAAGGCATGGATCCCGGATCAAGTCCGGGATGACGGCCGGGTGTCAGTGGTTCTGCGAACCTCGGTGCGCCCAACCGGTGGTGTGTTTCTCGATGCGGCTGAAGAGTTCGTACATACCCATCGCCATCGCGCCCACCACCAGCAATCCGGCAAAGGCCAGGCCCATCTGCATGGCAGAGCCGGCTGAGATCAGCAGGTAGCCAATGCCCTCGTTGGCGGCGGTCATCTCCGACACCGTGGTGCCGACAAAAGCCAGCGTAATGGCGACCTTGAGCGAGCCAAAGAAGTATGGCATGGATCGCGGCAGGCCGACCTTGACCAGCACATCCCAGCGCTTGGCGCCGAGCACACGCAGCACGTCTTCGAGTTCGGGCTCCAGTGTGGCCAGGCCGGTTGCAATATTGACCATGATCGGGAAGAAGCTGATCAAAAAGGCCGTCAGGATCGCCGGGCCGGCGCCGATGCCGAACCAGACCACCAGGATCGGCACGAAGGCCGCTTTGGGCAGCGCGTTGAACGCGGTCATGAGCGGGTAGACGGCGGCGTAAGCCAGGCGCGAACTGCCGATGACAAAGCCCAGCAGGACGCCGACCACGATGGCCAAGCCGAAGCCGGCCATGGTGACCCAGTAGGTGCGCCAGGCGTGTGCCGCGATCGTGCCCTTGAACTCCCAGAATTGATTCCAGATGCGTGTGGGGCTCGGGAAAATGAATTCCGAGACCTCGAAGCCGACGCAGATGACTTGCCACAGCACCAGCACGAAGACCAGCAACAGCCAGGGTGACCAGCGCTCAAGTTGCTTCTTGTTCATTGTTTTCAGGCGGGAATAGGGTGCGTTGCAATGTATTGCGCATGGCGCCGATGTGACCGCGCAGTTCATGCACGATGTCGGTGAACTCAGGCGTGTAGGTGATCTCCAGATCACGCGGGCGCGGCAGGTCGATGTCGCTCTTGACAACAAAACGTCCGGGGCTGCCGCTCATGACATAAACCGTGTCGGCCAGAAACACCGACTCGCGCAGGTCATGCGTGACCAGGATGACATTGAACTGCTGCTCGGTCCAGAGGTCACGCAGAATGCACCAGAGTTCCTCGCGCGTGAAGGCGTCCAGCGCGCCGAACGGTTCATCAAGCAGCAGCATCTTGGGCTCGTGAATCAGGGCCCGGCAGATGCTGGCGCGCTGTTGCATGCCGCCCGAGAGCTGCCATGGAAACATGTCTTCATAACCACCCAAGCCAACCTTTTGCAGCAGCTTGCGCGCCCTTTCCTCGTACTCTTTGCGCCGGGCCTTGAAATTACTGCGATAGGGTTCGACGATCTCCAGCGGCAGCAGCACGTTGTCCACCGTCGTGCGCCACGGCAGCAGGGACGACGCCTGAAACGCCATGCCCGAGATCTTGAGCGGCCCGGTGACCGGCTGGCCGTCGATCAGGATGCGCCCCTTCGAGGGCATCTTCAAGCCGGTGGCCAGCTTCATGAAGGTTGATTTGCCACAGCCCGAGGGCCCGACGATGGCGATGAATTCGCCCTGGCGCACTTTCAGGTCAATGGCCTCGACCGCGAACTGGTTCTGCTGGCGCAACTCGTCGTTGTAGGCCAGCCAGACGTCCCGAAAATCAACAAACCAGTTGTCAACGGGGACTTGCATGCTATTTCTTTGGCAGCACGTTGAGCTCGGCCTTGGATGGCAGGTAGGCTCCGCTCCAGACCGCATCCGGGTTGATCCGGCTCTTGGTGGCATAGGCGTCCGA
>CAITXW010000025.1 GCA_903896425.1 uncultured beta proteobacterium
CCGTTGCCTGAGAGTTGCACATTGCCGTGTGCGTCGTGCTCCAGGTCTTTTGCCAGCAGAGCCAGGATCGGCGCGCCATTGGCGTCGTGTATGCCTTCGGAGACCGCGATCACGCAGCGACCATAGCGCTCGTAGGTGGCTTTCACATCGGCCAGGAATTTTTCCAGCACAAAGGTGCGCTCGGGCAGGTAAATCAGGTGCGGACCGTCATCCGGAAACTTTTTGCCCAGGGCTGAAGCCGCCGTCAGAAAGCCGGCATGGCGCCCCATCACGACGCCGACATAGACACCGGGCAGGGCCGCGTTATCCAGGTTGGCGCCGGCAAAAGCCTGCGCCACAAAACGCGCGGCTGACGGGAAACCGGGGGTGTGGTCGTTGCCCACGAGGTCGTTGTCGATGGTCTTCGGGATGTGCATGCAGCGCAACGCGTAGTTGGCCTTGCGCGCCTCCTCGCTGACGATGCGCACGGTGTCGGAGGAGTCGTTGCCGCCGATATAGAAAAAGTGGCCGATCTCGTGCGCCTGCAGCACCTTGAAGATCTCCTGGCAATAGGCCAGATCCGGTTTGTCGCGCGTCGAACCGAGCGCGGAGGACGGCGTGCTGGCGACCAGTTCCAGGTTGTGGTGGGTCTCCTGCGTCAGGTCGACAAAGTCTTCGTTGACGATGCCGCGCACACCGTGGCGCGCGCCGTAGATCCGTTCGATGGAACCGAAGCGCCGCGCCTCCATGGCGACGCCGACCAGCGACTGGTTGATGACGGCGGTCGGGCCACCGCCCTGCGCAACGAGAATTTTTCCTAAAGCCATGGGCAATCTCCTTGATACAACACGGCCAAGTTTAGCCTGACAGAGTGGACCGAAGTGCCGCCCCACCGATTTGCCTCGGGCTGAGAATGCCCTCTATACTTTGCTGCGACTTCAACCTTCCCATCCGCAACCAGAGAGGCTTCCATGACCATCATCGTGAACATCGATCTCGGCTATGAATTTGACGTCAAGGCCAGTACCGACGAGGTTTTTGACGTGCTCGCCGACGTGCCAACCTCGGCCAGCCACTTCCCGAAAGTGGACAAACTGATTGATATGGGCGACGGCGTCTATCGCTGGGAAATGGCCAAAATCGGCATCGCGCAAATCAATCTGCAAACGATTTATGCCTCCAAATACGTCTCCAACCGCGCCAAAGGCACGGTGGTCTGGACGCCGGTCAAGGGCCAGGGCAACGCCCTGGTGTCGGGCGACTGGAAGATCAGCAGCAAGAAAAAAGCAAGCCACATCGTGCTGCAGATCAAGGGCGAACTCACGCTGCCGCTGCCAGGCCTGATGAAGATGGTGGTGGCGCCGGTGGTCGAAGGCGAGTTCGAAAAAATGATCGAGCAGTACATCGACAACCTGACCAAGCGCTTCGGCGGCGAAGCCTGAACTCAACCTAGGGTCAATCCTATTGCCGCGGGTGCGGCCTTGCGCCAAGAATGAGCTTTTCATTCTGGGGAGCCCACCATGACCGAACCCGTGACCGTCAGCGCCGGCGATCTGCCGCTGCCATGTTTCTACCGCTGGGAGCGTGAACGCGCCGACCAGATCTTCCTGACACAGCCGACCGGCGCAGGCGCCGTGCAGGACATCACGTGGCGCGAAGCGGGCGATCAGGTGCGCCGCATGGCGGCCTGGATGCAAGCCCAGGGCTGGAGCGCCGGTAGCCGCGTTGCCATCATCGGCAAAAACAGCGCGCACTGGATACTGGCCGATCTGGCAATCCAGATGGCGGGCTACGTCTCGGTGCCGATCTACCCAACTTTCAATGGCGAGGCGCTGGCCTACATCCTGGCGCACAGCGAGGCGCGCGCCTGTTTTGTCGGCAAGATGGACGATATCAACAATTTGAAAACGGGGCTGAGCGCGGATCTGCCGGTGATCGCCCTGCCACTGGCGCCTGCCATCCAGTCGCTGCAATGGAATGAGTTGATTGCCGCCAACGGCCCGCTGAAAGATTCCCCCACACCCGACGGCGAGACCATTTGCACCATCATTTACACCTCGGGCACCACCGGCAAGCCCAAGGGTGTGGTGCACACATTCCACAACCTGGCCTGGGCCCTTTCCAGCGCCACACGGCGCGTGCCCATGAACACCGAGGACCGCTACCTGTCCTACCTGCCGCTGGCGCACGTGGCAGAGCGCATGCTGATTGAGCAGGGCGCGCTGCGCTACGGCGGGCG
>CAITXW010000026.1 GCA_903896425.1 uncultured beta proteobacterium
GCAACATCCTGGCCACCAGCGTCAGCAACCGGTTCACGGCCATGATGTCGGGCGTCGGCGTCACGGCCCTGGTGCAATCGAGCACGGCCACGGCGCTGATCGTCTCGTCCTTCGTCGGCCAGGCCCTGATGACACTGCCGGCCGCACTGGCCGTGATGCTCGGTGCCGATATCGGCACCAGCCTGATGGCCGTGGTGTTCTCGCGTGACCTGTCCTGGCTCTCACCACTGTTTATCTTCATCGGCGTTGTGCTCTTCATCGCGCGCCAGGACACCACGGTCGGGCGCATCGGGCGCATCCTGATCGGTCTGGGCCTGATGCTGCTGGCGCTGCAGATGGTGCGCGATTCGACCAGTGTGCTGACGCAGGCGCCGGCGATCAAGGCCTTGCTGGCTTCCCTCAACAGCGACCGGATGCTGGAGATCACGGTCGGCTGCCTGCTCTCGGTGCTGTCATATTCCAGCCTGGCGCTGGTGCTGCTGACCGCCACGCTGGCCAGCACCGGCGTCGTGTCGATCGATGTCGCGCTCGGTCTGGTGCTCGGCGCCAATCTCGGCAGCGGCTTGCTGGCGGTGCTGACCACGCTCAACTCCAAGGTCGAGACGCGCCAGGTGCCGCTGGGCAACCTGGTTTTCAAGGTCATCGGCGTTGCCATCAGCGCGCCTTTCGTCGGCATGTGGCTGCGCGAGATGCGACCCTGGGTTAGCGACACGGCCACCATGGTCGTGCTCTACCACCTGACTTTCAACCTGGTGGTCGGCGTCGTCTTCATCGCGCTGACGCAGACCGTGGCGCGCTGGGTCGAACAAATGCTGCCCAAGCCCGAGCGAGGCACGATGGCCGGCCGCCAGCGCCACCTCGACCCCTCGGCGCTGGCGACACCGTCACTGGCCATTTCCTGCGCCGTGCGCGAATCCATGCACCAGGCCGATGTGGTCGAAAGCATGCTGCTGGGCGTGATTGACGTGATCCGCAATAACGACTTCGTGCTGGCGCAAACGCTGCAGAAGATGGACGACACGGTCGATGAACTCTATTCCGACATCAAGTACTACCTGACCAAGATTTCACGCGAAGCCCTGAGTGAAAAAGAAGGCCAACGCTGGACCGACATCATCAGTTTCACCATCAACATGGAACAGATCGGCGACATCATCGAGCGCGTGCTCGAAGACATCGAAAACAAAAAGATCAAGCCGGGGCGCGAATTCTCTGAAGCCGGCATGCTGGAGATCACCGACCTGCACTCACGTCTGGTGGACAACCTGCGCCTGGGGATGAGCGTGTTTCTGGATGGCAATGTGCGCGATGCGCGCAAGCTGCTGGAAGAAAAAACCCGCTTTCGCGATCTGGAGCGCGCATACGCATCCACCCATCTGGACCGGCTGTCGGTGAACACCTTGCCAAGCATGGAAACGAGTTCACTGCACCTGGACCTGATCAGCGACCTCAAACGCATCAACTCGCACATCTGTTCTATCGCCTACCCGATCCTCGATTCAGCTGGTGTGCTGGCGCCGAACCGCCTGCGCGAACCGGTCTCACACAACCACCATCAGCTCAAGGGCCATCACCCAGGGCGGCCAGCAGAACCAAAGCCGCCTCGGTCGTGAATTCGTCACGCTGCAGACGCCGCGCCAGTTCGCTCAAATCCAGCAGTTCAAACTGCAGCACTTCGCCATCCTGATTGAGCGGTTGCACACCGTCGGGCACGGTGCAGCGATACCAATCAACGTGCTCCACCACGTAGCCCGCATCTGCGCCGTCCGAACTCGGCTTGCGCAGCACAAATTGGCCGCCGTGGCGCAGCTCGGCCAAAGCTTCCAGTCGCAGACCCGCCTCTTCCCAGGTCTCGCGCGCCAGTGCCGACTCAATGCTGTCCTGCGCCGAAACCATGCCGCCCATCAGTGTGTCCCACAGCCCCGGCTCGCTGGCCTTGCAGAGCGCGCGCTGCTGAACCCAGACGCGACCATCGGGTGCGCACCCGACCAGGTGCACGGCCCGCGTCGCAATACCGAGCGGACGCACGATGCCACGCTCCACCGTCGCCAACTGTTCCCCCTGCGCGTTGCAGACCGCAAGCTGCTCGTCACGCCAGTGCTGCACGACGCGTCCGGCAGCTTGTGCACGAAGCGCCAGCGCCATGCGCTGCAAGGACGCGCTGGCCTCGCCCAGCACACGCCAGACCTGCGTGCCGCCCCGCGTTTCTTCCTGTACCGGCGCCGGTTCGCCGTCTGCGCTGTGCCAAGCGATCGGGCGCAAAAAATCCGGTTCAACCGAGCCGATCAGGTGCTCGCGCCAGAACAGCGGCACACGCAAGCGCAGCGGCGGCTGTGCACCGCGCTGCGCCAACGCCGCGCACCACTGCGCGTCGGGCGTGAAGGTGCTCACAGTGTCAGGATGGTGCAACCCGTGGTCTTGCGTGCTTCGAGGTCGCGGTGCGCCTGCTGCACGTCTTCCAACGCGTAGCGTTGGTCGATATGGATCTTCACCTTGCCGCTGGTCACGGCCTCGAACAAATCATCGGCCATGGCCTGCGTGCCCTCGCGCGTGGCAATGTGCGTGAACAGGGTCTGGCGCGTCACGTAAATCGAGCCCTTGGGTCCCAGGATGCCGGGCGCAAAAGGCGCCACCGGTCCCGAAGCATTGCCGAAGCTGACCATCAGGCCAAACGGTGCCAGACAGTCGAGCGACTTGTCCCAGGTGTCCTTGCCAATCGAGTCATACACCACCTTGACGCCCTTGCCGCCGGTGATCTCCTTCACGCGCGCCAGAAAATCTTCGCTGGTGTAGTTGATCACGTGCGCTGCGCCATTTTCCTTGGCCAGCGCGCATTTGGCGTCCGACCCCGCCGTGCCGATCAGTTGCAGGCCGAGCGCGCGCGCCCACTGGCAGGCGATCAGACCGACACCGCCCGCTGCTGCGTGGAACAACAAGAAGTCCCCGGCCTGCAAGCCACCTTGTGGCTGTGCGCGCTTGAGCAGAAACTGCGCCGTCAGGCCCTTGAGCATCATGGCGGCACCGGTCTCGAAGGAAATTGCATCTGGCAGCTTGCAGACGCACTTGGCCGGCATGACGCGGCGTTCGCAATAACTGCCAGGCGGCTGGCTGGCGTAAGCCGCACGGTCGCCAGCCTTGAGATGCGTGACGCCAGCGCCAACGGCCTCGACAACGCCGGCCGCTTCCATGCCGAGTTGCAGCGGCATCGGCAACTGGTACACACCGCTGCGCTGGTAGACGTCAATGAAATTAAGGCCGATGGCGTGATGGCGGATACGAATCTCGCCGGGGCCGGGCTCGCCAACCGTGACATTGGCAAACTTCATCTGCTCGACGCCGCCATGTTGGTCGATGCAGATGACGCGGGAAGGAAATGAAGACATAAGGGTATCCTTGTGAATGAAATCGGGCGCTATGGTGCCATGAATTGGAAACCACTGCTGTCGCCGGGCCATCAGGCAACAGCGCAACAACTTGCTACAGTCTACCCCCTGACATGCACCCCAAACTCAACCCGACTGCCGCTCTCCTGCTAACCCTGCCGCCCCTGCTATGGGCCGGCAACGCCGTGGTCGGACGCCTGATCGGCACGCTGGTGTCGCCGATGACGCTCAACTTCCTGCGCTGGCTGATCGCCTTTGCGCTGCTGGCGCCCTGGGCTGGCGCCGTGCTGCGCCCGGGTAGCGCGCTGTGGGCGAGTTGGCGACGCTTTTCGCTGCTCGGTCTGCTCAGTGTCGGCAGCTACAACGCGCTGCTGTACCTGGCACTCACCACCTCGTCGCCGCTCAACGTCACACTGGTGGGATCGAGCACGCCGGTCTGGATGCTGCTCATCGGCCGCCTGTTCTTCCAGGTGCCGATCGCTCGGCGCCAGTGGCTCGGCGCCCTGCTCTCCATTGGCGGCGTGCTGCTGGTGCTGGGCCGCGGTGAGTTGCACACGCTGCTGCAAGTGCACCTGGTGGCGGGCGACCTCTACATGCTGCTGGCCTCAGCCACCTGGGCCTACTACAGCTGGATGCTCGCGCATCCAACCAGCGAACCAACAGCCATCCGCGCCGACTGGTCGGCCTTTCTGTTGGCTCAGATGCTGTTCGGCCTGCTCTGGTCCGGTCTGTTTGCTGCCGCCGAGTGGGCGCTTGGCAAGGGTCACATGAGCTGGAGTTGGCCGGTGGTCGCAGCCTTGGCCTTTATCGCCGTCGGTCCGTCACTGATTGCTTTTCGCGCCTGGGGCGCTGGCGTGGCGCGCGCCGGCCCGGCCGTGGCCGGCTTCTTCTCCAACCTGACGCCGCTCTTCACCGCGGTGCTCGCCAGCGCCGTGCTGACTGAGACGCCGCACCTCTACCACGTGCTCGCCTTCGCCCTGCTCGTGGGCGGCATCGTGGTGTCATCACGGCGCTAACGGCAGTTGTGCCCGGCCAATCAGGCTTCAACGCGGCAGGCGGCCACGTGGTAAATGCCGTTGGGCTCGGTATGTTCATCGATCTGCGCTTGCGCGTAACCCGACTGTTGCAGCAACTCACGCAGTCGCTTGCTTGAGCGTGGAATCAGCATCAACCAGCCGATCGTCCATTTGCGGTGGGCCTGGGTTCGGCTGCGGCCGATCTGGGCGGCCAGGAACAGGCCGCCGGGCGCGATGATCGCCCGCACCGTACGGCAGTTCTCGACAAAGTCAGCATCCGGGCGATAGTCCAGAAATCCGGTCTCGTCGACCAGCGCGAATTTCTCTCCGCTGGCCTGACACTGCCGGACGAAAGCACCAATGTTGACTTCCAGCGTCCGCACAGACAAGCCCAGTTCGGCGGCCAATCGATTGACCATCTCAAGCGAATAAGCATCCAGATCAACCAGGGTGACCCTGACCCGCGCCGCAGGATGGGCCTGGCAGTAGAACCAGGTCGCCCACAGCACCGCAGCGGCCGACCCACAGGCCAGCGAGGCGATATGAATCTCCTGATCCGGCCTGGTGACCCACAGACGTTCCAGTTCGTCATGCACGCGGTCGGCCACTTCAAGCAGGCGATTGCGAACCGCCTGGCATTCCGGATGCCCCATCCACAAGCGAAAGACGGCCCAGCGCCATCCGGTCTTGTGCCGGGCCGCCAGCGGCGCCGCATACAAAACGGCGAGCGCCGTCCAGGACGTGACGCCTTCATGCGCGATCTTGAGCAAGGGGTGAACGCCACCGAAAAAAACAGTTCCCAGAATCCCGATTCCCAGCCGCTCGCGCCCCGAGGGGCGCTTGAGCAAAAACCAGACCCAGTACTTCAGCCAGCCCCAGGCCGCAACCAGATCGAAGGCCCAGGACAACAGGCGGTAGCGGCGGATGTTGTCATGTTCCCGTCTGGCGCCAAGACCGCGCTGGCGAATCCATGAATAGCGCGCATCGAGCACCAGCGCCTCCATATCGACACTGCGCTGCTGGTAGATGGCCGCGTCTTCAACAACGTGCACCCGGTCCGATGCGCGCCTATGCCATTTGTTCAGGCATTTCATAGTCACTCCCTGTCACCGTATCAACAGGGTTATCTTAAAACAAGGAACGCGGCCTGCCCAGCCAAAAAACGAGAGGGCCTCACCCATCAAGCGGGGCGTCCACGCAGGGCTCGCCGATCGGTTCCCAACCGGCCCTGGTGCGCCTGAAGGCCGCCGGCCCCGGGCTCAGAAAGTCCCGGGAAAGGTGCCGCCGTCGGCCAGCACGTTCTGGCCGTTGATGTAGCCGGCGTGCCCACTGCACAGGAAAGCGCAAATGGCGCCAAATTCAGCCGGCTGGCCGAAGCGCTGCGCCGGTATCGTCTTCTTGCGCGCCTCCAGCACCGCTTCGACCGGCTGGCCGCTCTTTTGCGCCGCACCCTGCATCGTGACCTTGAGCCGATCGGTATCGAAGGCACCGGGCAGCAGGTTGTTGATGGTGACACCTTGCGCTGCGACCTTGCTGCGCGCCACGCCGGCGACAAAACCGGTCAGACCGCTGCGCGCACCGTTGGACAGTCCCAGAATATCAATCGGCGCCTTCACTGCGCCCGAGGTGATATTGATGATGCGCCCAAAGCCGCGCGCCGCCATGCCATCGACCGTGGCCTTGATCAGCTCGATCGGTGTCAGCATGTTGGCGTCGAGCGCCTTGATCCAGGCCGCACGGTCCCAGTCGCGGAAATCACCGGGCGGCGGGCCGCCGGCGTTGGTCACGACGATGTCGAAATCCTTGCGCTGCGCGAACACTGCAGCGCGACCCTCGACCGTCGTGATGTCGGCCGCCACCGCCAGCACTTCGGTTTCGCCAAGCCGCGCCGGATCGGCCAGCAGCGCAGCCCTTGACGCCTGCAGCACCTCGGCGCCCCGCGCCACGATCAGCACATTGACGCCTTCGCGTACCAACGCCTGCGCGCAGCCGAAACCCAGCCCCTTGCTCGCTCCACACACCAAAGCCCATTTGCCTGCAATACCCAAGTCCATAAACTTCACCTCTATTTTTGGAAAAAGAACTCCGCCATCATAGTAGTCAGCGCCCGCTGCGGCTAAAAACAAAGATGCCGGAAATCACCAGCACCGTGCCGGCGGCAACCCAGACCGTGAACGGCTCACCCAGGATCACAACGCCCATCAGGTTCGTGGACATCGGCCCGACCATGCCACACTGCGACACCACGTGAGCACCCAGATGCCGTCAACTGGCGCCAGTGAGCTTTGCGGAGGGAATCAACTTGTTTACGCAAGTCTGAAGACTCTGACCACTTCAGACAGGCTGGTGGCCCGTTCGCGCAGCGTGACGGATGCTGCCGCGGCCTCTTCTACCAGGGCGGCATTTCGCTGCGTTACGCCATCCATCTGCGTGACCGCTTCAGTGACCTGTTGGATCCCTGAGCTCTGCTCGCGCCCGGCCGCCGTGATATCGGTCATGATGTCGGTCACCCGTTTGATGCTGCTGACGATTTCTTCCATCGTTCTACCGGCTTCCACGACCTGCTTGCTTCCGATTTCGACCTTATCGACCGAATCACCGATCAGTGCCTTGATTTCCTTCGCCGCGGCCGCTGCGCGTTGCGCCAGATTTCTCACTTCACTCGCCACCACGGCGAAACCGCGCCCCTGTTCGCCGGCCCGGGCCGCCTCAACCGCCGCATTCAAGGCAAGAATATTCGTCTGGAAAGCGATGCCGTCAATGACGCCAATAATGTCCACAATCTTTCTGGAAGATCCGTTGATGGAATTCATGGTGTCAACCACCTGCGACACCACGCTGCCGCCCTTGCGCGCCACATCCGAGGCTGAGAGCGCCAATTGATTGGCCTGCTGGGCGTTATCGGAGTTTTGTTTGACAGTCGCTGTCAACTCTTCCATGGAGGCCGCCGTTTCCTCGAGCGCGCTGGCTTGTTGCTCGGTGCGGGACGAGAGATCCATGTTGCCCGCTGCTATCTGCTGTGATGCCGCGGCTATCGCATCGGTACTTCCCCGCACATTGCCAACGATCTCCGCCAGATTGCCATTCATGACTTGCAAGGCATGCATCAACTGGCCGGTTTCATCGCTGGTCTTTACCCGAATATCGCTGGTCAGGTTGCCCTCTGCAATCGCCTGCGCAATTTCCACTGCGCGACCGATTGGGCGCGTGATCGAGCGCGCAATCATCAGTCCGATGCCCAGAAGCAGCGCAATCAGAAGCGCAGAGCCGATGGCGACATTGATCACACGGGACATAACCATGGCGTTGACCGTTTCCACATAGACGCCCGACCCAACAATCCATTCCCAGGGCGCAAAACCCTTGACATAGGAGACTTTCGGAACCGGCTTGTCACTTCCGGGCTTGGGCCACTCGTAGGCCACAACACCGCCGCCCTTGGCTTTGACAACGTTGACAAATTCAACAAACAGGCGAAGGCCGTTGGGATCCTTGTTGTCCGTCAGGTCGGTTCCATCGAGTGCCGGGTTGGTGGGATGCATCACCATCCGAGGCTGCATGTCATTGATCCAGAAATACTCCGAGCCGTTGTAGCGCAAGGTCTTGATTTGTTGCATCGCCTGTTGCTTGGCATCGGCTTGCGATAGCGTGCCTTTTGTCACCAGATCATGGTAGTGGGCCAGTATGCCGTGGGCCACTTCCACTTCTTGACGAACGCTGTCCTGGCGCTCAGTCATGAGCATCTGTCGCTCGGAAATCAGCATGAGCGTCGTGATGACGGCGACGCCAAGAATGGCACTCAGGATGAGCAAGCCCAACTTCCTGGAAATACTCAAAGCACTGCGCCGTAGTGAGTTCTGCATGAGTGACCTCTTCCTCGTAATATGTCCCGTCGTTCGAAGTACAGCCGTCTCAAGTGCCGCCAAAGGGAACTTTCGCAGACCGCTTCGCCCAATTTCTCTAGACAATAAGCTTACGGGGTCGGGTGCACACCCAATCCAACGAGAAGAACCGAAACTTGCGCTGACTTCGCGCAGTTGGAGCGCAGAACTGCAACTTCCACCAAGAATTGCTGCAGTTGCGCCGGGAAGACGTCTTCAGGCGTGCCCTGCTCAATCGCCAGCACCAGCGGGCTGCTTGCGGCACGGATCCGTTCAGCCATGGCAGGCCTTTCGAATGTGCGACCTGCTCAGTCAAGCGCCGCGCTGAAGGCAGCACTAACGCCCGCTGCGGCTGAAGACAAAGATGCCGGAAATCACCAGCACCGTGCCAGCCGCAACCCAGACCGTGAACGGCTCACCCAGAATCAGCACGCCCATCAGAATCGTTGACATCGGACCAACCATGCCGGCCTGCGCCACCGCGCTGGCACCCAGGCGCTCGATGGCCATCATCACCAACAGCACCGGCAGTGCCGTGCACAGCGTGGCGCTGAGCAGCGAGAGCCAGAGCACGGGCGGTGCCACCAGCGCCGCGCTCCAGGGACGCAGCACGACAAACTGCGCAATGCACAGAATACAGGCCACGCTGGTGGCCAACCCGACCAGGCGCAGCGAACCAATGCGCTGCACCAACTCGCCGCTGTAGATCAGGTACAGCGCGTAACTGACTGCGCTCAAAAAGACCAGCAGTGCGCCAAGCGCCACATCGGCGCCAGCCAGTTTGACCTCGTGCCCAAACACCAGCAGCACACCGGCATAACTGATCATCATGCCCAGCGCCTGCATGCGCTGCACCGCTCGCCGGTACAGCAGCAGGCCAAGCAACAGCACCAGCGTCGGGTTCACGTACAGGATCAGGCGCTCAAGCGAGGCGCTGATGTAGGACAGGCCGGCAAAGTCAAGGTAACTCGCCAGGTAATAGCCGGAAAATCCGAGGCCGAGAACGCCGAGCCAATCACGGCGCTTCAGCGCCGGCTTGCCACGGCTGGCCCACCAGGCCATCAGAACAAAGATGGGGAAAGCAAACAGCATGCGGTACATGATGAGCGTCACCGCATCAACGCCGTAGCGGTACGCCAGCTTGACAATGATGGCCTTGCCACTAAAGGCAATCGAGCCCGTGACGGCCAGCAGCATGCCGGTGGCCAAATTCTTGCGGGCTTCAGGCATGGGGGTCAGGGGCGCAAGCGCCGGTCACTCCGAGTTGACATCACAGTTTGCGACTTCAAGTGGACCTCGCCAGCGTGGCAATGGGCAGGAACAGGCACAGTGGATCGTCGACTGTTTCGAGGAAACCCAGCTTCTTGTAGAACGCTTTGGCTTTGCTATTTTTCGCTTCGACCAGCACCGCATAGACACCGACCTGTTGCGAAAACTCCAGTGCCAATTGCAAGGCAAAGGCCAACAAGTCCTGCCCGATTCCTGCGCCCTGGCGGCGCACATCAACGGCCAGACGCCCCACGCGCAACATCAGGGCTGGGTAGCGCGGCAGCTTCAAAGTTTCTGGCAGTTGCGCTGTAACAACCTGGCCAGCACTGACCGACACAAAACCTGTGACCGTGATTCCGTCTGCAGCCAAAGCCACATAGGTCTTGCCAAATCCGCGCCGCTGCAATTGACCAGCCTGCTTGCGAAGAAAGTCATTGAGTGCATCTTCACCGCAATCGAAATCCGTGCGCACATGATGCGCAGCCAATCGCTCAATGCGCACGGCCATTTAGCGCCGCGCCATCAGCTTTTTCAAGGCGGCAGTCGGCTTGGCCGGCTTTTCACACGCAGCGACAAAAGACTGAAAAGCCTGCTGCGACAAGTGCAGGGAATCATCATCTGCCACTACGCGCCGCGCGGCCTCGTAGGCGTTTTGCAGCACGAAGCCAGAAACGGTCGCACCCATCATGGTGGCAGCACGCTCAATCGTGGCCTTGGCCTGCGGCGTGGTCCGAAGGTTGATGCGGGCAGACTGAATGGCAACGGTGGAAGGCGGCATCGGATGCTCCTGGGAGAGTCCTCTAATTGTACGTCAAATTGGCGCACAAAAGCGCCCTCAAAACCCCAGCGCCAACCCATCACGCCGCGCGTCGCTGGCGGCGATGTAGCCTTGGGTTGCGGGGTCGCCGGCGCGCCAGATGAACTGGCCGGCGCCGAAGTCCTGGTACAGGTCGCGGCTGATGAGGGTCTGGTGGCCGCGCTCGGCCAAGCCTTGCAGGGTGGCGCTGGCCATGGTTGGCTCGACGCTGATCTCAAGGCCGGTGTTGAAGCGCCAGCGCGGCGCGTCACACGCCATTTGCGGGTTTTGCGCGTGGTCGAGCATGCGCACCAGCGTCTGCATATGGCCTTGCGGCTGCATGTTGGCGCCCATCACGCCAAAGCTCATGACGGGTTGCCCATCCTTGGTGAGAAAGGCCGGAATGATGGTGTGAAACGGCCGCTTGCCAGGCGCCACGAGGTTCGGGCTGCCGGGTTTCAAACTGAAACCGAAGCCGCGGTTTTGCAGGCTGATGCCAAACGTGGGTTCGACGCAGCCCGAGCCAAAGCCCTGGTAGTTGCTCTGGATGAAGCTGACCATCATGCCCGAGGCATCGGCCGCAGTGAGGTAAACGGTGCCGCCGCGCCGGTGCACATCGGCCGGACTGCCAGCCTGGAATTGCTGGGCGCGGCGCGGGTCAATCAGGCGCGCGCGCGCAGCCAGGTAATCTGCACTCAACATCTGCTCAACACTGACTTCCATGCTGGCCGGGTCCGAGACAAAGCGGTAGACATCGGCGAAGGCGAGCTTCATCGCTTCGATCTGCAGATGCTGGGCATCAGCACCATCGACAGCCATGGAACCCAGTTCGAAGTGTTCGAGCATGCCCAGCGCCATCAGCGCGGCAATGCCCTGGCCGCTGGGTGGGATTTCGTGCAGCGTGTAGCCCCGGTAGTTTTTGGCGATCGGCGTGACCCAGTCGCAGCGGTGCGCTGCCAGATCGGCCAGACTCAAGGCGCCGCCGTGCTCGGCAGAAAACTTGGCGATCGCCTGTGCGATGTCGCCGGTGTAAAACGAGGCACCAGCGCTGGCGGCAATCGAACGCAGCGCCCGCGCTGCAGCGGGAAAGGTGAACAACTCGCCGACTTGCGGTGCGCGTCCGCGCGGCAAAAAGGCTTGCGCAAAACCGGGCTGATTGCCAAGCACTTGCGCCGCCACCCACTTGCGCTGCACCACCGGCGGCACACAGTAGCCGCGCTCGGCGAGTTCAATCGCCGGTGCCATCAGATCGGCAAACGGCAATTTGCCAAAACGCTGGCTCAGGGCGGTCCAGGCGCTGACCGCACCCGGCACCGTGACCGAGTCGATGCCGCGCTGCGGTGGTGTGGCCGCATCCTGGCCGTAGCGCGAGCGGAAGTAATCCGGCGTCCAGGCCTGCGGTGCGCGCCCGGACGCATTCAAACCGTGCAGTGCTTTGCCATCCCACAGGATGCAGAAGGCATCGCTGCCCAAGCCGTTGCTGACCGGCTCGGTCACCGTCAGCGCGGCGGCCGCAGCGATTGCCGCGTCAACCGCATTGCCGCCTTGCAGCAGCATGCGCAAACCGGCCTGTGCCGCCAGCGGATGCGAGGTCGCGACCACGTTTCGCGCGAACAGCGGCAGGCGGATCGAGGCGTAGGTGTTTTGGTAATTGAAGTCCATGCCGGTCGCAATCAAGCTTTGAAGACCCTGTGGTGCAGTCGGCGCAAGGACCACCAGACACCCAGCGCCACAAACGGGATGGCAGCGGCTGCCGTGCTCTCCGCACTCCAGGGCCAGCCGATTTTGGAAGCACCCTTGGCCAGGTAACTGACCAGGCCAACGATGTAATAGGTGATGGCCGCCACCGACAGGCCTTCGACCGTGGACTGCAGCTTGATCTGGATGTCCTGGCGCTGGTTCATGGTGGCCAGCAAGGCCTGGCTGCTTTGCTGCTGCTCGATCTCGACGCGTGTGCGCAGCAGGTTGCTGATGCGTGAGACGCGTTGCGAAAGCGCGTCCTGCCGCCGCGCCGCCCACTCGCAGGTGCCGCGCGCCGGGCTGAGCCGGCGCTCCATGAATTCGCCGATGGTCTGCATGCCCGGCAGCGCGGCTTCGTGGATGTCACTGATGCGCTTGTCCACCAGTTCGAAGTAGGCGGTGCTGGCAGAAAAGCGCGCATGCGTTGCCGCATGCTGGCTCTCCACCTGACCGGCCAGCTTGGTCAGGCGGTCCAGCAGCATCGGCTCATCGGTGGTGACCGCGCTGCGGATGGCACTGGCGAGTTCCGCCAGTTCGCGCTCGGCACTGGCCAGCACGCTGCCAACCTCGCGCGCCGCCGGCAGACCGAGCAGGGCCGCCATGCGGTAAGTCTCGATCTCCAGCAAACGCTGCACCAAGCGCCCAAGCCGGCGTGGCGAGAGCCCGCCCACCAACAGCAGCATGCGCGAAAACCCATCGGAATGGATCGCAAAATCGGTATAGGCCTCGGCACCGCCGCCGGCCACGCTGGAGGCCACCAGCGTCTCGTCCAGCAGCAGTTGCTTGACCAGGCTTACCGCACCGAAGGCGTGGTTGGGCAAAGCCCACAGGTGCAGGCTGGACAGGCACTGGCCCGGCAAGGCGGCAAACCAGTCCTGCGGCACGGCTTGCAAGGCACGCACCGGCTCACCCTCACCCAGGCGCTCGTTGCCCAATGAAACAAGAAAGGTCCAGGTCACAAACTCAGTGTGCAACTCCCAGCGCAGATGGTAGGCGCCCAGGTCCATGCGAAAGTGGCTGGACTGCGGGTCGGGCAGCGGCAGATGGTGGTCACGCAGCAAGGCCGCAACGTGGGCACGGCTGGCCTCGCGCTGCGCCGCATCGCAGGCCATCACCACATGCGAGATCGCCAGCGGCGTGGTGAGCGCCTGCGGTGGCCGGGCATGAACCTCGTTGTGCAGAACAACGCGCTGCGGGTGCTGTTGGAGATGGTGTTTGAATTGCATAAGGGTGTTGGCCATTGTGCCGCAAGGACCATGGCAAGACCGACGCCGCCACTTTGACTGCCAGACCACGTTCTTCCTGGCCTGCAGTTATAGTCAGACACCCAAAAAATGCTGACCGCCCAAAGCCGACGCCAGCTACCGTTCGCAACCCGATCACATCAGGAGACTCCATGCAATCCAAGCTTGCCCCAAACCGTCTGCTCCAGGCGCTGAGCCTTGCCGCCCTTGTCATGCTTTCAACTGCGGCCCTGGCAGCCGACAAGGTCACCATCATCATCGGCGGCTACGAGAAGCAGATCTACCTGCCAGCCAAACTGACCGAAAGCCTGGGCTATTTCAAGGCCGAAGGACTGGACGTCGAACTGCTCAACGAAGCCTCCGGTGTCGATGCCGAAAATGAAATGCTGGCCGGCGCCGTGCACGGCGTGGTCGGCTTCTATGACCACTGCGTCGATCTGCAGTCCAAGGGCAAGTTTGTGCAATCGGTGGTGCAGTTCAGCCAGGCCCCCGGCGAAGTGGAACTGGTCTCAAGCAAGCACCCTGAAATCAAGTCCATGGCCGACCTGCGCGGCAAAAGCCTGGGCGTGACCGGTCTGGGTTCATCGACCAACTTTCTGTCGCAATACCTGATGGTGAAATCGGGCGTGGCGCTGGGTGAATTCAGCACGATCCCGGTCGGCGCCGGCACCACCTTCATCATGGCTATGCAGCAGGACAAAATCCAGGCCGGCATGACGACCGAGCCCACCATCTCGCGCATGCTCAAGACCGGTGAAGCGCGCATTCTGGTCGACATGCGCACCGTCGAGAAAACCAAGGCCGCACTCGGTGGCACCTACCCGGCGGCCTCGCTCTAC
>CAITXW010000027.1 GCA_903896425.1 uncultured beta proteobacterium
ATCGCACTGGCGCTGGGTCTCGGTCTGGTTGCTGCCGCAGCGGCCGAGGAGATGACCGGCAGCGTCAAGAATGTTTCCAACACGGCCCGCACCATCGCGGTCGAGATTGCCGGCAAGGGCGTGCATGTCTTCAAGTTTGACGCGCAGACCCAGTTCAAAAATACCGCTTCGGCCGTGGACATCATCCCGGACGAAGTCGTGACCATCGATTTCGCCCAGGTTGGCTCCGAAATCGGGCCAAACTTGTAACCAAGGTGATTGCACCGCTGCCGCCCGGCGTCGCTCGCATCACAGGGCCCGCGCTGAAAGAACTGCTGCAAAAAGGTGGCGACAGTCTGGTCCTGATCGACTCACGTCCTGGCGGCCGTTATGTGCAAGGCCATTTGCCGCGCGCCATTTCAATACCGCTGCCGGATCTGGAAAAAGACGGCGCCAAGCTCTTGCCCACCGACCTGGGCAAGACGCTGGTGTTCTATTGCGGCGGGCTGTCGTGCATGCTGAGTCCGAAGTCGGCCACGATTGCCGTCAAGCTCGGTTTCAAGGATGTGCGCATGTTCCCCGAAGGCGAGCCCGGCTGGAAAAAGCTGGACTTCGCCACCGAGTCCAGCCTGTCGTTCGTCAAGAGCGGCAACCTGGTTCTGATTGACCTGCGCTCTGCCGACAAGGCGGCCAGCGGCCATATTCCGCGCGCCGTCAACATCCCGGCGGCGGCTCTGAAGAGCGCCGAAAAGCAGTTTCCGGAATTCAAAGCTGCGCCCATTGTTTTCTACTCCGACAAGGACACCGAAGCGGTCGAAGCGCTTGAGTGGACGCGGGAATGGGAGTACACAAACGCCACCATCTTCCCGGGCGGCGCAGCGGCCTGGCTTGCCGCCAGCAACCCTTTGCAGACGGGTGCGGCGCCCAAGAGCATCCACTACGTGCGCAAGCTCGCCGAGGGCGAAGTCTCGATCAAGGACTTCGAGGAGATTGTCAAAACGGGTTCTCAGTTGTTGGTTGATACGCGTACGGTTGAAGAGTTCGCCAAGTCGCATTTCCCCGGCGCGCTGAACATCCCGGCTGAAGAAATGGCCAAGCGCTTCGCCGAGCTTCCAGCCGGCAAACTGATTGCACTGCATTGCTCAACCGGCACGCGCGCCGAGTTGGCCTTTGACATCCTGAAAGAGAAGGGCATCAAGGTCCGCTATCTGCGCGCCAACGTCGAATTCGACGCCGCCAACAAAGCGACCATCAAGGAATAAAGGCGCGCGGTGGCGCAGCCCTTACCGCCATCCGCAGCCCGCATTTTTGCGCGCTGCGGATTGATTTTTTTAGGCTTTCGCATCGATACTCGCACCATTACGGACTCATCAGCCTCGCATGACCTCTTCCATTTTTCAATTCGGCCAGCGCCTGCCTGAATACCAGGTTCCCGTTCTCAACGAACGCGCCGTGCGCGCTGCTGCCGGCATCCTGTTTTTCTTTGCCTTCATCGCCTTCATGAACGCCTGGCTGGTGGGCAACTACCAGCCGACGCGCGTTTTCGTGCTGGTCTTCCTGCTCGACTTCACGCTGCGCCTGTTCGTCAATCCGCGCTACGCGCCGAGCCTGATCATCGGCCAGTGGGTGGTGCGCAAACAGCAAGCCGAATGGGTTGGCGCGCCGCAAAAACGCTTTGCCTGGGCCATCGGTTTCATGCTGGCGCTGGCCATGCTGTACCTGATGGTGATCCACCAGGTGATCGGCCCGATCAACATGATCGTCTGCTCCACCTGTTTGCTGCTGTTGTTCTTCGAAGCCGCCTTTGGCATCTGCGTCGGCTGCAAGCTCTACAACGCTTTCAACAAGGAGGCCGCGCAGCTTTGCCCGGGCGGCAGTTGTGAACTGGCACCAGCACAGCGCAGCCGCACCAGCCTGGCCCAGATCGTCGTTGTGCTGCTGTTTTTCGTCGGCGTCGGCGCCGCCTGGCAATGGGTCTACCACAGCGCTGCGCCCGGTTTGACGCCCGCCGTGCCAGGCGCCGGCACCGCAGCACCGGCGGGCAGCCTCGATCCGGCGGAAGTGGCGCGCTGCACGGTGCCCGAATTCGCCAAAGCAATGGGCCACGAAGACAAGTGGAAACTGCACAACAACTGCAGGTAAAACATATGACTATTTCCTCCTCCCTGCGCCGCCGTCTGGCCCTTGCACTGCTGGTCTTTGCGCTGCTGGCGGCGCTGGCTTTTGTGCTGCTGCGCGCCGGCCCGCTGGCGCCGACGCAGGTCACGCTCAGCCAGGTGCGCGAAGGCAGTTTCAGCCCGGCGCTGTTCGGCATTGGCACGGTGGAAGCACGTCGCAACTGGATGATCGGCCCCACCGTGGCCGGACGCGTACTCAGTGTCAAGGTGGACGTCGGCGACAGCGTCAAGGCCGGCCAGTTGCTGGCCGAGATGGACCCGGTGGACCTGGCGCAGCGC
>CAITXW010000028.1 GCA_903896425.1 uncultured beta proteobacterium
CGGACTCGGGCTTGGGCTGCTGATCGGCGTCACGCTGAGCATGGCTGGCGTTTACCGCGGCATGGTTGACGATGCGCGCGCCCTGCTGGGCAACAGCGGCGCCGATCTCTGGGTGGTGCAAAAGGACACGCAAGGCCCGTATGCCGAAGCATCGAGCATCAAGGACGATCTGGTGCGCGGCGTGCTCGGTATGCCCGGTGTGGCACGCGCCGCCAATGTGACTTACTTCACGATGCAGGTGCAGCAGGGCAACGCGGAAGTGCGCGCCATGGTGGTCGGCATGGAGCCGGGGCAACCCGGCAGCCCGGGCTATCTGGTGGCCGGGCGCCACATCACACGCGGCCACTACGAGACCGTGGCCGACGTCAAGACCGGTTTCGCGCTGGGCGAGCGCATCCGCATCCGCCGCCACGACTACGCCGTGGTCGGGCTGACGCAGCGCATGGTGTCCTCCGGTGGCGACCCGATGGTTTTCATTTCGCTCAAGGACGCGCAGGACGCCCAGTTTCTCAAGGACAACGACGCCATCCTCAATGACCGCGCGCGCACCGCTGCCAATCCGGCCTTCAACCGCGCCGGCACACCGGGCCTGCTCGAAGCGGTGCAGGCCTCGCAGACCAGCAGCCACAACGTCAACGCGATTCTGGTGCAGTTGCAGGACGGCTTTGCGCCGGAACAGGTGGCGCAACCGATCCGGCGCTGGAAGCATCTTGAAGTCTTCACGCGCGACGGCATGGAAGACATTCTGGTAGCCAAACTGATCGCGACTTCAGCACGCCAGATCGGCATGTTCCTGGTGATCCTGGCCCTGGTCAGCGCGGCGATTGTGGCCTTCATCATCTACACCATGACGCTGGGCAAGATTCGCGAGATCGCCGTGCTCAAGCTGATCGGCACGCGCAACCTGACCATCGCCTCGATGATCCTGCAGCAAGCGCTGGGCCTGGGCGTCATCGGCTTTGTCATCGGCAAACTGGCGGCCACCGCCTGGGCGCCGATCTTCCCGAAGTTTGTGCTGCTGCAAACCGGTGATGCGCTCACCGGCTTTCTCGTCACCATGCTGATCTGCGCCCTGGCCAGCACGCTGGCGATCCGGGTCGCGCTCAAGGTGGATCCGGCGGAAGCGATTGGTGGCTGACAGACCATGAGCGCAGCCTTGAATTCTTCTTCTGTGTCAAGCGGTCCAGGCGGCATCGTGATCGAAGGCCTGCGCAAGGTCTATGGCCAGGGCGACACAGCCGTCGAAGCGCTCAAAGACGTCAACATGCGCGTCGGCCCGGGCGAAGTCGTCGGGCTGGTCGGGCCCTCGGGTTCGGGCAAAAGCACCCTGCTCAAATGCCTGGGTGCCATCATCGAGCCAACCGCCGGGCGCATGGTGCTGGGCGGCAAAGTGATCTACGACGGCTGCTGGAAAATTCCGGACCTGCGCACACTGCGGCGCGACAACATCGGTTTTGTATTTCAGGCGCCGTATCTGATTCCGTTTCTCGATGTCACCGACAACGTGGCGCTACTGCCGATGCTGGCCGGCCTGTCCAACGCGCAAGCTCGGGCACGGGCATTGGAACTGCTGACGGCGCTCGATGTGGCGCATCGCGCGCAAGCGCAACCGTCACAACTCTCGGGCGGCGAACAGCAGCGCGTGTCGATTGCACGGGCCCTGGCTAATCGCCCGCCCGTGATCCTGGCCGATGAGCCAACCGCGCCGCTTGACAGCGAACGCGCGCTGGGCGTGATGCAAATCCTCAACCAGATGGCGCAGCAATCACAGGCCGCCATCATCGTTGTGACACACGATGAAAAAATCATCCCGACCTTCAAGCGGATTTACCACATCCGCGATGGCCGCACGGTTGAAGAGGCAGGTGAAGGGCGCGCGCTGGTTTAGCGCACAGCGGCATTCGCGGGCACGATGGCGCGGCCTTCCTTGGCCCAGCCCACCATGCCAAACGTGACGTTGTAAACGGTCTTGTAGCCCGCCTGTTGGGTAAGAAACTGCGCTGCGGTGCGCGAGCGGTTGCCGCTGCGGCAGATCAGGATGACGCTCTGCCCCGGTTTGGTTATGGCTTTTAATTTCGCCAGCCAGACTGGTGCATCGACCTGGCCTCTTTCGTCAAAGAACGTCAGCAACTTGCTGCCTGCAAGCACCCCGGTTCCCTTCCACTCAGGTTCAGTCCGGATATCGATCACAGCGGCGCCGCTGGCTGCCAAGCGCGCCAACTCAGCGTTGTCAATGTTGACAACTTCTGCCTGTGCCATCCAGGCGCAAAGGCAAAGAAGGAGGGCGGCGAAGGATTGCTTGATCATTGGGTTTTCACTTCCGGATTACATATGCGTTTGCGCTTATATTGTAAGGCCTGCAGCGCGCCAAATGATATGACGCGGGTTGTGCACTTTTTGCTGGGCTATAGTGATCAGCAACTCAATTCTTTGGCTATTCACAGGCCAACCGCAACATCATGACGATGAACGAAGTCTATGCAGCGATCGAACCGGCGCGCGCGCAAATCGATGGCCTCGAAGGACCTGCCTTGCTTGAGTTTGGCAGCCCGACCTGCGGACACTGCCGCGCGGCGCAAGCACTTATCTCCGCAGCCCTTGAGCATCACCCGCAGCTACGCCATATCAAGATTGCGGATGGCAGCGGCCGGCTGCTGGGGCGTTCATTCAAAGTGAAGCTGTGGCCTACGTTGGTTTTTTTAAGCAGTGGCCAGGAAGTCGCGCGCCTGGTTCGACCAAACGACGCCACCGAGATCCGCAGCGCCCTCGCACAGATCGACCCTCCCAAAGGATGATCGTGGAGCAGCACACGGCGCGAATCGTGTGGCCCGTGCAAGCACCCCTATGATTGACGGCATGACAGCTTACGATCAGTTCCTCAATAACTACCCAAGCTACGCAACAACCCATGCCCTGGATGCGCTGCGCGCGGCCGATTACGGCAGGCTCGACGCGCAGGGCCAGGTCTATCTGGACTTCACGGGGGGTGGCCTGCACGCAGCGTCGCAGGTGCTGGAACACGTGCAGTTGCTCAACGACGAAGTGCTTGGCAATCCGCATTCGGTCAACCCCAGCTCAACAAAAATGACGCGCCGGGTCGAGCAGGCGCGCACCGCCGTTTTGGATTACTTCAATGGCGTGGGTGAGTACACGGCCATCTTCACCCTGAATGCTTCCGCCGCACTGAAGCTGGTCGGCGAGGCTTATCCGTTTGGCCCGGGTGGGCGCCTGCTGCTGAGCACCGACAACCACAACTCGGTCAACGGCATCCGTGAATTTGCCAAGCGGGCTGGCGCGAGCGTGAGCTATGCGCCCCTGACGCGCCCGGAGCTGCGCTTTGACATGGCGGCCATGGATGCCCTGCTGGCCCAGGCCGACAGAACACACCCCAACTTGCTGGCGTTTGCGGCGCAGTCGAATTTTTCCGGCGTCAAACATCCTCTGGCGCTGGTTGCCACGGCGCGGGCTGCCGGCTGGCACGTCTTGCTCGATGCAGCGGCTTTTGTTCCCGGCAACCGGCTTGACCTGCGCGCCGTGTCGCCTGACTTTGTTGTGATGTCGTTCTACAAGATGTTTGGCTATCCAACCGGGGTCGGTTGCCTGCTGGTGCGCAATGACACACTTGGATGCTTGCGCCGCCCCTGGTTTGGCGGTGGCACGGTCAACTTTGCGACGGTGCAGGGCCGCATGCATGTGCTCTCCAGCGGCGAAGCCGGCTTTGAGGACGGCACGCTGAACTACCTGAGCATTCCGGCAGTGGAAATTGGCCTCAAGCACCTGCAAACCGTAGGCATGCAAACCATTCAAACCCGTATCCATTGCCTGACAGACTGGCTGATCACACAGTTGCTGGCATTGCGCCATAGCAATGGCCGACCGATGGTGCGCCTGTATGGTCCGGCCAACATGATCGAGCGCGGCGGTAC
This sequence comes from uncultured beta proteobacterium, assembly GCA_903896425.1. Lineage (GTDB taxonomy): Bacteria > Pseudomonadota > Gammaproteobacteria > Burkholderiales > Burkholderiaceae_C > Rhodoferax. The sequence continues at coordinate 3,927 of CAITXW010000028.1, forward strand.
CGTCACCCTGAATTTGTATGACCCGCAGGGCCACCTGGTCGACTACCGGCGCGTTGAAGAACTGGCGGCACAGCAGAACATCTCACTGCGCACCGGTTGTTTCTGCAACCCGGGGGCCGGCGAGACGGCAGAAGATCTGAGCGAAGACGATATGCGTGCCGGTCTTGCGCAAGCAGGGGCGGACATTAATTTGCAGCAGTTTCTGCGTGTCATGCAGGACCGTGGTGGCAAGAGCGCCGGCGCCATCCGTGTCTCGATGGGACTGGTCAGCAACTTCGCTGATGTCGAGCGCTTCGTCAACTTTGTGGCGGGATTGCGGGATCAGACCGCGCTGACGATTGGCGCCGTGTCGTTTGACATTGCATCCTGTCGCGTTGTCCGCGACGGCGGCTGAGTTGACAAGACGCTGCTGTTGCCGAGGAGGGCGAGCCTGTCTATCGCCAGAGCCCTGCTGGCAATGGAGCGTGGTCAGTTTTTGCGCCGTGCGAGTGACCATCAATCTATATATCAGCTATCGCTTATGTGTTGATGTAGATCAGCGCAACCCTTTGCTACTCGCAATAGGATGAGCCCGTAGTGTGGGTAATGTGATTACCCCACTCAGGCGTAACGGCTCGTTTCGCGAAGGGAATTGCGATGCTTAATCAACATTCAACGGCTGCTGCTACGGTGGCCATTTTTTTTGTTGGGACCGAGGCACGGCGTGCTGAGCGCTGCGTCATTACCCCAGCCAAAAAATCACCTCGTAGTATCAAAGCTTGCCCGGCAAGCAACCAAAAAGCCAAAGCTACCTGCATCAACTGCAATTGGCAGAAACTCTGCCTGCCCCTTGCGCTGAGTCCGCAGGAGTTGGGCCGCATTGACAAAATGATCACGGTCCGACGCAAGTTAAAGCGCCATGAAACACTCTTTCACACGGGGGACGATTTCACCGGGCTGTACGCCATTCGCAGTGGTTTTTTCAAGACCAGCACGACACTGGAGTTCGGTCGGGAACAGGTTACCGGCTTTCAAATGCCCGGCGAAATTCTGGGCCTTGACGGCATCCTGAATGACCACCACAGCTGCAACGCCGTCGCGCTGCAGGATGCCGAGGTTTGCTCACTGCCGCTTGATCTGATCGCAAAGTTGTCGCCTTCAGTAAAACGGCTGCAACACCATGTCCACAAAATCATGAGCCGCGAGATTGTGCAGGCGCAAGACGTGATGCTGATGCTGGGCAGCATGCGGTCCGACGAACGGCTTGCTGCCTTTCTGCTTAATCTTGTTGAGCGACTTCATGCGCACGGCTTGTCACGCACAGAAGTCATACTCCAGATGACCCGCGAAGAAATTGGCAGCTATCTTGGGATGAAGCTCGAAACGGTGAGCCGGATTTTTGCAAGACTGATAGAACAAGACATGCTTGAAGTGCACCAGCGTCACATCCACATCCTCGATCCAGTTGCGCTGAGCCAGAGCGTCAGTCAGTTCAAAGGTGTGCAGGTGAACTAAGCCATCGCAGTGCCATTCATGGTTTCCCTGTCCCGCGCTTTGATGTGTGTCGCAGTTGCCCTGTTGTGCCCGCTGGTGATGGCGCAGGGCTACGCGAACAAGTTCGATCCCCAGCGCGATGCATCCAAGGATTTGGCAGCGGCCCAGACCCAAGCGAAGGCCACAGGCAAACGCGTCATGGTCGATGTGGGCGGGGAGTGGTGCCGATGGTGCCGCATGCTGGATCAGCTCATCGCTTCACAGCCGCAAATCAGGGCGTTCATCGACACGCACTATGTGTGGGTCAAGCTGAGTTACTCAGCAGAAAACAAGAACGCGGCGGTACTCTCCAAGTGGCCCAAGACCCGGGGCTACCCGTACTTGCTGGTGCTCGATGGCGATGGCAGATTGCTGCACGCGCAAGGCGTTCATGGACTCGAAATCGAAACAGAGAACGAAGCCGATGAGGACTACGATCCGGCTCGGGTCATGGCGTTTCTCAAGCGCCACGCCCTTACGCCAAACGCGCCAATAATGCCAGTTCAGAGGAAGTAGTCGGCACTGCTTGTTTTCTGTTCTGCGCCGACGCCACACCGTTCTCTTTCTACTTCAAACGGGCGCCGCAGGGCGACAAGGCTTGGCCATCAACACTTGCGCAGCAGATTGACACGCATCGGTCGCACAAAGTGTGCGCCGTCTGCGACCATGTGCGGTTCAAAGCGTGCGCGCACCCGCTGAAGGGTTGCGTCATCAAGGCGATGATCGAGATAGGTGATACCGATCAGTCGTGTTTCAAATGCGGCAAAGTCACGGAAGTAGACCGGTGTTTCAAACAGGGTTTCACCCACCTGCTCCCAAGCGCCCGAGGACACTGCATCCTGTAGCGCGCGCTGGGCGGCGCCGCGCACCACCTCCTCATCATGGAACAAGCGAATCACTTCATTCAGATCCCCGGCAAACACTGGTTCCGAAACATAAAGCAGGCCTTGGGGTCGCAGTATGCGATGCACCTCCAGCAGTGCGCGATCCATTTGATCGAGTGGCACGTGATGCAATGACTTCAGCATCAATGCCAGGTCAAAAGCTTCCGCCGGAAACGGGACGGACTGTGCGCCGGCCTGCACGAACTCAAGCCGTTGCGCCGGGTTGAGCAGGTTCTTGGCGTGCTGCAACTTGTCCACTTCGAGCCCCGTGACTTCACACGCAGCGTAGCGCGCAAGCAGCTTGCGTGACAGGTCCGCAGCGCCGCAGCCCAACTCGACGATTTTCCTCTGTTGCTTCAAATCGACGAGCGATTGCAACAAGTCCAGTTCTTCATTTATCAGCAATTTGTTCATCCTGTTTATTGGTAAGACTGCGTTGTGCAGCGAAGCGGGCATTGGCGTAGCATACCGAGACCCTCTTGCTTTCGCGTGGACTCCGGTTAAATTTCATGAACACAGCACACAAGCTCATCAGCATCACACGGACCTTTGTCCAGCAAGTTTTCCCTGCAGTTGCAGGTTTCGCATAAAGCGCCGGCTCGTGGAAACTGCAACGCTCGCAATGGCATTGGGTGCTGTCATCGGCCTGGTGATGGCGCTCACCGGTGCCGGCGGCGGCGTGATGGCGATCCCGCTGCTGGTGTTCGGTATCGGTCTGCCGCTGCAGCAAGCGTCGCCGGTTGGCCTGCTGGCGGTCGGTCTGGCGGCTGGCGTGGGTGCGGCCATCGGATTGCGGCAGGGCATCGTGCGCTACCGTGCCGCAGCCTTGATCGGTGCGGTTGGCATGGTCGTTGCGCCGCTTGGCGTGTCCCTGGCGCAATGGCTTCCAAACCGGCCCCTGCTGGGCGCCTTCGCACTGGTGCTGACCTACGCAGCTTGGCGCATGCTCAAGGCGCCATCGGCGACTGGCGCGCTGCCGACAGCGGTGTTGTGCCGTGTCAGCACGATTGACCAGCGTCTGGTATGGACACGACCCTGCGCCCGCGCTCTGGCCGGCACCGGCGTCATTGCCGGACTGCTGAGCGGGCTGCTCGGCGTTGGTGGTGGGTTTGTGATTGTTCCGGCGCTCAACCGCCACACCAATCTGGATATCCGCAGCACCCAGGTCACATCGCTGGCGGTGATTGCACTGGTTTCACTGAGCGGCGTCTCGGCCGCCGCCCTGCACCAACCCTTGCGCTGGGATGTGGCGCTGCCGTTTGCGGCGGGCGCCGTGCTGTCCTTGCTGGCCGGACAGCAAATCGCCAGAAAACTGAATGCCAGGCATTTGCAGCAGGCGTTCGCGTGCTTGTGCCTGCTGGTTGCCCTGCTGATGCTGGCAAGAGCCGTGGGGTGGATTGCAAACTAGAGCGTTTCCAGGGAACAGCGTCGCCGATTCAGCTCCTTTTGGCGTTGCTTTTATTGCGCTGCGCCAACTTCTCGATCAAACCATCAACGCCCTTGGCGCTCATTTCCTGCGCGAATTGACTGCGGTAGGTTTCCACCAACCACACGCCCATGACGTTGAGGTTGTAGATCTTCCAGCCGGCTCCTTCACCCGGTGTTTTTTCCAGTCGGTAATCAAGCGCAATCGGGTCGCCCCGACCCTTCACTTCGGTCCGAACCACCACCTCCTTGTCGTCGGTTGCAGCGCGCAGCGGCTTGACCGTGAAACTGAGGTCGTTGGCCTGCGCCACGGCACCAGCGTAGGTGCGCACCAGCAGAATCTTGAATTCTTCCTGCAGCCGCCTTTGCTGCTCGGGCGTGACTTGCCGCCAGCTTGGCCCCACCGCTGCGGCGGTCATGCGCTTGAAGTTCATATTGGGCATCAGTAGTGTCCCAACGTTTTCACATCAGGACGTCGTAAGTTAATGAATCGCTTGATGAATTTGGTGTTTTTGTCTGGTCTCGATTTGAACGTCGAGCGTCAGACTGTTGGTCTTTTGCGTTC
>CAITXW010000029.1 GCA_903896425.1 uncultured beta proteobacterium
GCACTATGGTTATGCTGCCCAATGGTTTGCGCTCAGTGCGCTGATCACGGCGCTTTATGTCTGGTTCCAAATTGTCAAACGATTCATCAAACCGCGTCGCATCTGAGGCCGGTGACCAACCGCTGGGCTTGACGGTGCATTCACTGCCATCGCCTGTGCGCGCGCTGGAGAACGACGAGCGGCGCACCGGAAGCGGACGCTGGCAGATGCTGGTCGTGTTTCTGGTTTGCGCCGCGCCCGTTGTCGCTTCCTATTTCATGTATTACGTGGTGCGGCCCGAAGGTCGGCGCAATTTTGGTGAGCTGATCGATCCGCAACGGCCGCTGCCGGATCAAGTTGGAACACGTTTGAGCGGGCAGAGCGCAAGCCTCAAGGCGCTCAAGGGCCAATGGCTGCTGCTGAGCGTGGCCGGTGGCGCCTGCGATGAGGCTTGCGAGCGCCACCTCTATCTGCAACGCCAGTTGCGCGAAGGCCTGGGCAAGGAGCGGGACCGGGTTGATTGGGTCTGGCTGATCCCGGACCAGGCGCCAGTGCCCGACAAATTGCTGCCGGCCTTGAAAGACGCGACGGTGCTGCGCGTGGCACCCGAGGTTTTGAGCGCCTGGCTGCGACCGTCCGACGGACATCAACTCGCCGAGCATCTGTATCTGGTGGACCCGATGGGCAACTGGATGCTGCGCTTTCCGGCGCAGTTGGATCTGGCGGACGCCGCCAAGGCCAAGCGCGACCTGGAGCGTGTGCTGCGCGCTTCGGCCTCCTGGGACCAGGCCGGGCGATAGGCGCGACGATGCAAAGCCTGTACGACTTCACACCGCTGCTGCGCATGCTGTTTTTCGGCGCGCTGCTCGCGCTCGGGCCGCTGGCCTGGGTCTGGTTGCGCCAGCGCCGTGCCAGTGTGCCGCAGCGGATTCAGGCGCTGACCCTGCTGACGCTGTTTCTGACTTTTGATCTGGTGCTGTTTGGCGCCTTCACGCGCCTGACCGATTCCGGTCTGGGCTGTCCGGACTGGCCCGGCTGCTATGGACACGCCAGCCCGATCGGTGCCCAGGCGCCGATTGCCGCTGCTCAAAGCGCCATGCCCACCGGCCCGGTGACGCTCGGCAAGGCCTGGGTCGAGATGATTCACCGCTACCTTGCCACCAGCGTCGGCGTGCTGATTGTGGTGCTGGCCGTCGTCGCCTGGATTGGCAGGGCAAGGGCAGCGCAGCAGCCGCAGCGGACGTCATTGTTTTGGCCACTGGCAACGCTGCTATGGGTGTGTCTGCAAGGTGCGTTTGGCGCGCTGACCGTGACCATGAAACTGTTCCCGCTCATCGTTACGTTGCACCTGCTGGGCGGCCTGGTTTTGCTGATGCTGCTGTGTGTGCAACTGCCACAGACCGACAAGCAGGCGTCGGCATTGGCCATGGCCCCCGGCTTGCGCTCGCTGCTCTGGCTGACGCTGGGTTTGGTGGCGCTGCAAGTGGCGCTGGGCGGCTGGGTCAGCACCAATTACGCGGTGCTGGTCTGCACTGATTTTCCGCAGTGCCAGGGAAGCTGGTGGCCGGCTATGGATTTTGAACAGGGCTTTGCGCTGTGGCGTGAACTCGGCATGACGGCAACTGGCGACGTCATCAGTTTCGCCGCGCTGACAGCGATTCA
>CAITXW010000030.1 GCA_903896425.1 uncultured beta proteobacterium
AACAATGGCAGCCCACAGCGGCAAGCCCAGTGCACCGGCCAGCGGTACGGCCAGGATCACCACGGCCACGACCCAGGCCACCAGCGCGCCAAAGATGCCACAGACGATAACTTTCTGCAGTGCCGCCATGTCAGCGCCGAGCGCAAAGAACGCGCCCCAGGCCACGAAGGCGGCCCAGATCAGGTAAACCCCGCCAAGTGGCCCGAGCGCGAGATAGGTGGCTAACGCGCCCAGAACCGAGATGCTGACCGCCAGTGCATTCAGATTTTTCATGCTTGTCTCCATTGATGATGGTGTTAAGAAACGATTCGCTGTCAGGGATGACGCTGACCGCTGATCCAGATGCATCAGTCCGGGTATACCCGCGCGACTTGGCTCTCGCTTTTTCTAAACGGAACATCGGTGCCAAGTTTTTGAACACTTCCTGCAGTCAGCAACAACCCCGCCGTTACAGGCGCAAGTTGTGTGCCATCAAGGGTTCAGGTCACACTAACTTGAACTTGGCGCGCTTCCTGCGTTGGATTAGAAAAGTGTCACACGTAGCATGGATTGCGGGTCGGGGCCCGAAATGACAATCCGGGGACGCGATGACAATGTTGCACCTGTTTTAATTCTGCGATTTCATGAGATTCGGAAACATCAATCACCCACGTAAACCGACCACACTGACGCTGGCGCTCATGGCGGCGACGAGTCTGCATGCGAGTGCACAGCTGGCGCAGGTTCTGCCGCCGGTGGAAATCATTGCCAGCACACCGCTGCCGGGCATGGGGCAGCCGCGCAACGAGATTGCCGCACCGGTGCAAAGTGCCAGCAGCCGCGATCTCGAGCGCAGCGGTGCGCTCGAACTTGGCGATTTTTTAAACCGGCGACTCGGCAGCGTGCACGTTAACGAAATGCAGGGCAATCCATTTCAGATGGATGTGAGCTACCGGGGCTATACGGCCTCGCCGCTGCTGGGCACGCCACAGGGCCTTTCGGTCTACATGGATGGCGTGCGCATGAACCAGCCCTTTGGTGATGTCGTGAGTTGGGACTTGATTCCGCGCTCGGCCATCGCCAGCATGACCTTGATGCCGGGCTCGAATCCGCTCTTTGGCCTCAACACCCTGGGTGGCGCCTTGTCGGTGCAAACCAAGGACGGCAGCAATGATCCGGGCACCTCGCTTCAGGCCACCCTGGGCAGCAACGCGCGGCGTAGTGCCGAGTTCGAACATGGCGGCGCCAACGCACAGGGGCTGGACTGGTACCTGAACGCCAGTCTGTTTCAAGAAGCGGGTTGGCGCAAGGAATCGCCCTCGGACGTGCGCCAGTTTTTTGGCAAACTGGGCTGGCGCAGCGGCGCCACCGATCTCAAGCTGACACTGGTGCACGCTGACAACCAACTCATCGGCAACGGTCTGCAGGAGCAGCGCTTGCTGGCGCTGGACCGCACCAGCGTTTACACCAAGCCGGATCTGACGCAGAACCGCTCAACGCTGCTCAGTCTGGCGGCCAGTCACGCGTTCAGTGATGCCCTGCAGTTTTCCGGAACCGCCTATTACCGCGACATCAACAGCGCAACGGTCAATGGCGACATCAACGAGGCCGCACTCAGTCAGGACCTGTACCAGAGCGGCGAAGACGCCTTGAATACGCCGTTTCCGTATGCGCGCTGCCTGGTCTCCGTCAGTGCCGCTCAGGCAGCCGGGAATTGCAATGGTTTGATCAATCGGACTCGCAGCACACAGCAGAACTATGGTGTCTCCGGTCAACTCACGGAACTGGGTGAAATCGCGGGTGCGCACAACCGTTTTGTCGCGGGCGCCGGTGTTGACGCCAGTCGCCTCAGTTATGCGCAGTCAACGCAGCTTGCTTATCTGAATCCGGACCACGGCGTCACCGGCGTGAATGCCTTTGCGGATGGTTCGAGCGCGGGCGCGATTGATGGTGTGCCCTTTGATACACGGGTGGAGCTGAACGGGCGCATCCAGACCTGGAGCGTGTACGCCAGCGACACACTCTCACTGCAGAAAAATCTGCACCTGACCCTCTCGGGTCGCTACAACAGCACCACGGTTGAGAACCGCGACTCACTTCATGCGGTCAGCGACAGCGCTTCGCTCGCTGGTGATCATCGTTTCGCACGCTTCAATCCGGCCATCGGTCTGACCTTCAGCCCGAGCAAGACACTCAATGCCTATGCCGGTTACAGCCAGAGCAGTCGTGCGCCCACCACCATCGAACTTGGCTGCGCCAATCCGGATCAGCCCTGCAAATTACCCAACGCCATGGCGGGTGATCCGCCGCTCAAACAGGTTGTCACGCGCACCGTGGAGGCCGGCATGCGCGGCACGGGTACTGGCAATCTGCAATGGAATGCGGGCGTTTTCAGCGCTGAGAATCGGGATGACATCCTGTTTGTGGCCGATAACCAGGCGGGCTTTGGTTACTTCAGGAACTTCGGCAAGACGCGTCGCCAAGGGCTTGAACTCGGTCTATCCGGCAAGCTCGGCGCAATCAGTCTGGGTGCCCAGTACACCTGGCTGGCTGCCACTTATCAAAGCGCCGAGACCGTCAATGGCAGCGGCAACAGCAGCAACGATGCGGCAAGCGCTGGCATGCCTGGGCTTGACGGAGCCATTGCCATTCGTGTGGGTGACCAGATACCACTGATACCGCGCCAGTTGCTCAAGCTCTATGCCGACTACACGGTCTCACCGCGCTTCGCGCTCAGCGCTGGCATGACGGCTGTGGCGTCGGCGTTGGCACGTGGCAATGAGAACAACGAGCACCAGGCTGACGGGATCAATTACCTGGGCTCGGGGCGCAGTGCCGGCTATGCGGTTTTCGATCTGACGGCGCGACTCAGCGTGACACCCCAGTGGCAGGTGACGGCGCAGATCAACAACCTGTTTGATGCGCGCTACAACACGGCGGCACAACTCGGTGCGACGGGTTTTGATGCCCGCGGCAATTTTCTGGCGCAACCACTGGGTGGCTCGGCGGCGGCTGGCTATCCCTTGCTGCAATCGACTTTTTACGCACCTGGCGCACCGCGCTCGATCTGGCTCAGCCTGCGCTACGCACTGGACCCAGGCTAAAGAATCAGGTGCCGCGGTTGAGCTTGCGGTAAATCGTGTTGCGGCTGATGTTGAGTTGCTTGGACGCCAGTGACACATTGCCAGCGCAGGCGTCGAGAACGCGCATGATGGTCTTCATCTCGACCTGCTCCAGGCTGTTGATCGAGTTATCCTTCTGTGCAGTCAGCTTGGACGGATCCCAGGCGTTCCTGAACTCACCGGCGCGGGGCGGGCGTGTCGGCACCGCCGCTGACTGGGGGCCGGCGTCGGCAATTCCGCTGGACGAGGCTTGTTGTTCAAATGCCGCCAGTTCTTCCAGGAAGTCGTCCGCCAGATGCTCCCTGCCGATCTGATTGTTGTCCCGGGTCATTGCAGCGGCGGTCTTGAGAACATTGCTCAGTTGGCGCAGATTGCCCGGCCAGGAATAGCGCGCAAAAGATTCCATCAGCGCAGGCGCAATACTGAGTGCGTGCTGCGGCGACAACTCGCGCAGCATCTTTTGGCACAAGGCTGCCAGGTCGGTGCGCTCGCGCAGGGGCGGCAGTTTGACGGTCAGGCCGTTGATGCGGTAATAGAGGTCGTCGCGAAAAATCCGCTGCTCCATCAGATCGCGCAGCTTGCGGTGGGTTGCGCAAATCAGGTTGATGTCGATGTCGCTGGCACGGGTTCCGCCCAGCGCTACCACCTTGCGCTCTTGCAGCACCCGCAAAAGCCGCGACTGAAGTGGCAAGGGCATGTCACCGATTTCATCGAGGAACAGCGTGCCGCCATTGGCCTGCAGCAGCTTGCCACCGTCGCCTTTGCGCTTGGCGCCGGTGAAGGCACCCTCTTCATAGCCAAAGAGTTCCGATTCGATCAGATGCTCCGGAATGGAGGCGCAGTTGATGGCAACAAAGGGCTGGTTGCGGCGCCGGCTGAACTGGTGAATGGCGTTGGCCAGCAACTCCTTGCCGGTACCGGTTTCGCCTACGATCAGGATCGAAATATCCTTGTCGATGACTTGCCGAACCTTTTGCGCCACGGCGCACACCTGGGCATCCCCGGCATCGAGTTCATCGAGCTGGTAGCTTGTCTTTCTGGCCGCTTGTGCGCCGTTGGCAAGGACCGTGGCGGTGGATGTCAAAGCACGCGCAGAACGTGCCTGCGTGAAGGTGGCATTGACCGTATGTGGAATAACCGATGATTCGTTCCAGCTAACCCGGACAAAGACTTCCTTGCCGTTGAGCAGGTGCAACTTCAGGGGCGTAATCGCGGCGTAACGCAACTTGTCCATGAGTTCGCCAAAGCCCATGCCGAAGAGCAGACTCAAGCCCTTGATGCGCAAGGTCGAGGCATGGGTCTCCAGGATCTTCAGGCCCTCGCGGTTGGCACCCAGCACTTGGCCATCTTCGCTGAAGGCCAGAACACCTTCCTCAGCCGTGCCGATGAGTTCCGCCATGCTGTGGAAGTGCAGTTGCAAGGTCTGGCGAAACTTGTCACGGAACCAGTTGTTCTCGATGGTGCGTGCGCACATCTCCACCAGTGCCGCCGTGTGCGGGTGAAAGGCTCGCCTGTCGCCCGATGCATCGAGTATGCCGATCACATTGCCCGAATGGTCCAGGATGGGTGAGGCCGCGCAACTCAGAATGTGGTTGGCTTCGAGGTAGTGTTCTTCGCCGTGCACATAGACGTCGGTCTCCAGCACCAGCGCCGTGCCGACGGCGTTGGTGCCCTTGGCCGATTCGGCCCAACTAACACCCGGGCGCAGCGCCACCTTCTCGGCCTGCTCGGTGAAAATGCTCTGCGACTGCGTGCGTAAAATGGTTCCCGTGCCATCGGTCAGCACAATCATGCTGCCAAAATCGGCTACCGATTTGCCCAGCATCGCCAGTACCGAACCGGCTTGGGCGATCAAGCGCGCGTTGCGCTCCAGCGCGATCTGGAAATCCGCTGCAATCATCGCCGAGTAGTCGCAGGACTCATAGGGTTTCAAGCCCAGGTATTCGCAGCGGGCGCGTGATTCAAGAATGAAGGGCTTGGGCGCGTCGACCCGCGCCGCCAGGCCATGGTCCCGATAGGCCAAGGGCAGCGCCTTGGCGTTGCGGCTGGCGTTTTCGAAAGGCAAAACCATGTAGCTGTCTCCGGTTTGGATGGAACGCATAGCAACCCATTCCACTCCCGACTTGCGTGGACTGCTCGATTGGCGATTCTCCAGTGGCGCAAAGCATACAGGACCTGCCGGCCACCGATATTCGGGTAAACCAGATGTTCAGAGCCTTTCAACGCTTGATCTTCAGCGCGGCGGCGGCGTGCCTTCCGGCTCGATTTGCAGTTCGGCTATTTCGGCGGCGGAAAAGACGCGCGAGCGTGTGTGAAAGGCCTTGCCTTCGGGCCCTTCGAGCGAGAAAGTTCCACCATGGCCCTCGATCACATCGATGATCAACTGCGTGTGTTTCCAGTATTCGTACTGCGCGCGCCCGATGTAGAAGGGGCAGCCGCCGATTTCGCCCAGGTAGACGTCGCCGGCGCCCATCGTGATCTCACCGGGCAAGTAGCAATTGGCCGCGCTGTTGTCGCAGCAGCCGCCGGATTGGTGAAACATCAACTGGTCGCCGTGCTTGGTTTTCAGGAAGGCCACCAGTTCAAGCGCCGCTAGCGTGGCAATGACTTTTTCAACCATGCATGTCTCCAAAAAAAAAGGGCGGTTGCCCGCCCCCGAAGATTCAAGCGGACGCAGTCACGCTTCAGAAGAAGCCGAGCTTGCTTTCGCTGTAGCTTACCAACAGGTTCTTGGTTTGCTGGTAGTGGTCGAGCATGACCTTATGGGTCTCACGGCCAATGCCTGATTCCTTGTAGCCGCCAAAGGCAGCGTGCGCCGGGTAGGCGTGGTAGCAGTTGGTCCAGACGCGACCGGCCTTGATGGCGCGGCCCATGCGATAGGCGACGTTGCCGTTGCGGCTCCAGACGCCGGCGCCC
>CAITXW010000031.1 GCA_903896425.1 uncultured beta proteobacterium
ATCGGCATTCGCAGCGTCGATGCCGGCGAGAAGCGCCTGGTGCACGACATGGGCATTGAGGTCTTTGACATGCGCTACATCGACGAGATGGGCATGCGCCATGGCATGGAGCTTGCGTTGGCCTTGGTTGATGCCAACACGCACTTGCACGTCAGCCTTGATGTCGATTTTCTGGACCCTGCCGACGCGCCGGGCGTCGGCACCACGGTGCGCGGCGGCCCCACTTACCGCGAGGCGCAGTTGTGCATGGAAATGATCGCTGACACCGGACGCCTGGCTTCGCTCGACGTGGTCGAACTCAACCCGGCGCTCGATGTGCGCAACCAGACGGCGGAGCTGGCGGTTGATCTGATCGAGAGTCTGTTCGGAAAAAGCACGCTGATGCGCAAGTCTGGTGCATGAGGCGCCGCATAATCGCTCGCTGATGTTTCCATTCCGAGAAGATGCACCCCCATGTCCCGTTTCAGTGCCAACCTGTTATTGATTCTTGTCGCGCTGATTTGGGGTTCGGCATTCGTGCCGCAAATCTATGGCATGGCGCATGTCGGCCCCATGACTTTCACCGGGGTGCGATTTGTGATGGGCTCGCTGGTGGTGGCGCCTTTGATGTGGATTGAGTGGCGTAGCCTGCAACGCGAGGGCCGAGCGCTGCGGCGCGTCGATGGCTTCAAGATTGCGGGCCTGGGCGGTCTGCTGCTGCTGGGGTCGGCCATGCAGCAGATTGGCCTGATGAGCACCACCGCGACCAATGCCGGTTTTCTGACCGCGCTCTATGTGCCGCTGGTGCCCATTCTTGGTTGGCTCTGGCTGCGTCATCTGCCGCACTGGTCAGTCTGGCTTGGCGCGCTGGGCAGCGTTGTGGGCGCCTATCTGCTTTCCGGTGCGCAGAGTTTTTCCATCAGCCGGGGCGACCTTTGGGTAATCGGGTCTGCCGTCCCTTGGGCGATTCACGTGCTGTTGGTCGGTCGTGTGGCGCACCGCATGTCGGCTCCCTTTCTGGTCGCCGGCGGACAGTTCGCCGTTTGCGGCGTGTTGGCCTTGCTTTGGACTGCGGGCTTCGAGCCGGTCAGTCTGGCGGGTTTGCAAGCGGCTGCCTGGCCGCTGGCCTACACCGGCATTCTGTCGGTCGGCGTGGCGTTTACGGCCCAGGTGGTGGCGCAGCGCTGGGCGCATGCGGCCGATGCCGCGATTCTTTTGTCATCCGAGACCTTGTTTGCCGCGCTGTTTGGTTTTGTCCTGATGGGTGACCGGCTCGACGTCGCAGGCCTGGCCGGTTGCGGCCTGATTTTTGCAAGCATGATTGCCGTTCAACTGTTGCCTATGCTCGACTCCAAAGCAAAAGCCAATTTACGTGTTGCCGTTGTTGGCGGCGATAGCCCGCTGAGCGCCGTGGTTGCGGAAGTCCCCCGAGGCTGAGCAGGCAAGGGGAAACCATGAGGGAAATGATGCCGGTATGACTTTTTTGTGCAAGTGCCGGGAGTAAACTTTGTCGGTGTTCTTCGAGGCGTGGAACCGGGTCAACGGGTTCAAGGCCTCGATCAATATCGATAGAGAGTAGGTGGGGGCCTGCAGGGTTCAAGAGGTCCCCAAAGCAAGGGTGTTGATTGTGAGTTTTTGCAGTCAACGTTTTTTTTGTTCACAGGAGATGTAATGCGATTTTTTACAAAGCTCTTCGGAGCGGCATGCTGCGTAGGCATGCTTTTGACAGGCAATGTTCAGGCGCGTGACTGGAAAGTCATCAAGGATGCGGGCACGATTGTGGTCGCCACCGAAGGTCAATACTACCCATTCAACTACTTTGACGGTCCCAAGCTGACCGGCTTTGAAGTCGAACTGGCCGAAGCCATCGTCAAGCAGATGGGCCTCAAGCTCGACTGGCGCGTGGTGTCTTTTGACGCACAACTCGCATCGATCCGTCAGGACCGTTTTGACTTTGCCATCGCTTCGCACGGCTACACCGAAGAGCGCGCCAAGGCCGTTGATTTCGCCAACCCGCACTATTGCTCGGGCGGCCAGATTGTTTCCTTTGCTGGCGGCCCGTTGACGGTTGCGGCTCTGAAGGGCAAGTCGGTCGGCGTGCAGATCGCCACCACCTACTTCGACGCCGCCAAGCGGATCGAGGGCATTGGCGAGATCAAGACCTACAAGGACGAGGCCGCCAACTTTGCTGCGCTCAAGGCCAAGAAGTATGACGCCTGGATCTCTGACAAGTACCTGGTCAAAGCCACGCTGGACAAGAACCCCGGCACCGGCGCCATTCCCGGCGACATGGTGTTTGTCGAGCGCATTTCGATGATCATGCGCAAGAACAACAAGGAACTGATGGACCAGTTGAACAAGGCGCTTGCTGAAGTCTTGAAGAATGGCACCTACCAGGCCCTGTCGACCAAATACTTCCAGTCTGACATTTCCTGCCACTGAAGTTTGACGCCATGAACTGGAGCAAACAACACGCCGGTTGGGCCATGTTCGCGGCCATGATCGGACTCCTGCTTGTCTTGTGGGGCCTGGCCCTGCCTTTGTCGATGGCGCCTGCGCCGATCGGACCGGCAGCCAAGGAGTTCACCGAAGGCGCACGGATCACCGTGTTGCTGACGCTGGTCTCCGGGCTCTCGGGTATGGTGATCGGTGTTGTGGCCGGGCTTGGCAAGCTGTCTTCGTTTTTGCCCTTGCGCTGGTTCTGCGATTTCTACGTCTGGTTGATCCGTGGCACGCCGCTGCTCCTGCAAATCCTGTTTGTGTGGCTCGCCTCACCGCAGTTGCTGCCGGATTCAATGCAGCCGTCGGACTTTGCCTGCGCGGCGATTGCCCTGGCGATCAACATTGGCGCCTACAACACGGAGTGCGTGCGTGCCGGTATTCTGGCCGTTCCGCATGGCCAGGTTGAAGCAGCCAAGGCTTTGGGCCTGTCGCCGTTTCAGACCTTCATGGACATCGTGTTTCCCCAAAGCATGCGGGTGGCCTTGCCGGCACTGGCGAACAACCTGGCCTCACTGGTCAAGGACTCGTCGCTGGCCTATGCCATCAGCGTTGTGGAGCTGACCATGATCGGTTACCGGGTGCAGGCCTCGAGCTACCAGCCGATTCCGGTGTTCCTGACGACAGCAACGATCTATCTGATCCTGACAACGGCGTTCACCTCGCTGACGTCGGCGTTGGAAGTCAAGCTTGACGTCGGCAGAAAGCGCTAGGAGACGATGATGAGTACACAAGGCAATCTCAAGCCCATCATCGAGGCCCGCAACGTGGACAAGCACTTTGGCGCGTTTTGCGCGCTCAAGGGGGCAACGGCGACCTTCTACGAAGGGCAGGTGACGGCCATCATTGGACCATCGGGTTCGGGCAAGTCCACCTTCCTGCGCACGCTCAACCGGTTGGAAGCGCATGACGGTGGCAGCATCCGGATCGACGGCATCGAGCTCAACGACGATTTGAAGAACCTCGATGCCATCCGGCGCGAGGTCGGCATGGTGTTTCAGAACTTTAATTTGTTCTCGCACCTGACCATTCTGAAAAACGTCGCGTTGGCGCCGATGCGCGTGCGCAAGATGGGCAAGGCCGAAGCCGAAGCCAAGGCGCTGGCCTTGCTGGAGCGGGTCGGCCTGAAGGACCAGGCGCACAAGTACCCGGTGCAGTTGTCAGGCGGGCAGCAGCAACGCGTTGCGATTGCCCGGGCTCTGGCGATGGACCCCAAGGTCTTGTTGTTTGACGAGCCGACTTCGGCGCTCGATCCGGAAATGGTCAATGAAGTGCTGACGGTCATGCGTGAACTCGCGCACACCGGAATCACCATGCTGGTGGTGACCCACGAAATGGGCTTTGCCCGTGAAGTGGCCGACCGGCTGATCTTTTTTGATCTGGGCGTTATTCTCGAAGACACCACACCGCAAGCGTTTTTCTCGAATCCGGACCATGCGCGTGCCAAGGCCTTTTTATCGCAGGTGCGACCCGGTTAACGCCTCAGAGCCAACCGCAAGCAATCGACATTTTTGAAATTGATTACATACTTATAGGAATCACCATGAAAGTTAAAAAACTCGTTTTGGCCATGCTGGCTGCCGGCATGAGCGCTGGCTTTATGGCAAGTGCGCACGCCGACGATGCGGCCCGCATCAAGGCGCTGGAAGACCAGTTGCAGCTTCTGCAAAAAGCCATCGCTGAGCTCAAGAGCACGATGCCGACCCAGAAGCAGGTCTCGGATCTGGCCGACCAGGTCGAACTGCAGGGCAAGGAAGCCGTGGTGCTGGGTGATATGGGTAACTCCTTCCGCATGCCGGGCAGCGAAACTTCGGTGCGGGTGTATGGATACGTTGAAGGCGACTTGGTCAAGGATTTCAAGGCTACTGCGCCGGGTGACACGTTCACCAACCTGCCGAAGCAACCCCTGAATAGTGAGAATATGCCAACAGGTAGCATGGCGATGACGGGTCAGATCTCGCGCTTCGGTTTCGAGACATCTACCCCGACGGCCTTGGGTCCGGTTCATACGCAACTGGAAGGTGATTTCTACGGCTCCAACGTCTTGCGCCTGCGCCACGCCTACGGTGAATACGCAGGCTGGCTGATCGGACAGACCTGGTCCACTTTCATGGACCTGGACGACGGCCCGGAAACGGTTGACTTCAATGGTCCCATTGGCATGCCGTTCTCGCGCCCGACCCAGATTCGCTACACCTACAACACGCCGACCGGCGCGAGCTTCAAGGTGGCACTGGAAAAACCGGCCGATGGTGCCACGCGTCCAAATCTGGTGTTGGCCGCCAGCAAGAGCTACGACTGGGGCGGCGCTTTCAATGTGCGTCTTATCTCGCATGAGCAGCGTATTGGTGACGCGAGCAAGACGGGTACCGGTTTTGGTGTGGGCGGCTCCTACAAGCTGACCGACAGCCTGACCGTCATGGGTCAGTACGCAGCGGTGGACGCCGACGACGGCAACATCATGTGGGGGGCCAACAGCCCTATCACTAGCGCGGGTGCTGTGCTGCTCGACAAATCGCGTGGCTATGTGCTGGGTCTGACCAATACCTTCAGTTCGCAACTGCGCGCGACGCTGGCCTATGGCTCGGTCGAGTCGCAATGGAACACGGGTGATGCCTACTTTGATGCCAGTTCGGGTGCTGCCAACAAGAGCCTGAAGCAATGGCACCTGAACTTCTACTACACCCCGATCAAGAACGTCGATCTGGGTGCTGAGTACATCATCGGCAAACGCACTACCTATGGTAGTAGCAGCGATGTTGGTGACATGAGCCGCCTGAACCTGCAAGGCCGCTACAGCTTCAACTAAACGAAAAAACCGGCATCCGTCAGCTGACGGATGCCGGTTTTGGTCAGCCCCGCAGGCGCGTATCGCTGCGGGGCTTTTCTATTGGCGTGTCCTGGACATTGTTACATTTATTTTATAGTGTTGCGGCGAACTGACATGTTGGCCAAAGTCCAACAGTCCAATACAGTTTCATAAAAAAACATAGACAAATTTATAAGGGGTGGGGCACACTGGTGGCTCAAACGTTTCGTCTTTTTCAAGAAGGGCCGCCTCGATGCTTCTGATAACACTCCCGTTGCAGCGCTTGTTCCGCCAATTTGCCGGAATGACACTTGGGTTGCTTGTGGTCTTTGTCGGCCTGGCGCCGCAGGAATCCATGGCCTTGCCGGCGTTTGCCCGCCAGACCGGCCAGAACTGCGTCGCCTGCCATGCTGGTGGTCAGTTCCCGGAGCTGACGCCCTACGGCCGCATGTTCAAAATGACCGGCTACACCGTGGGATCGCGTGCACTGCCGCTGTCGGTGATGGGGGTGATCAATTACGCCAAGGTCTCGGATACCAGCAAGAGTGACGATCCTGCGGCGGATTTCCAAAAGAACGGCACGCCGGTGTTTTCATCGGGCAGTCTTTTTGTCGCGGGCAAAATCACCGACAACATTGGCCTGTTCTCGCAAATCACCTATGACAACTATGCCGGGCAAAACGAGAACGGAGATTTTTTTGGACATAGCCAGGCTGACAACGTTGACTTGCGCTACGCCGATCGCTTTGTGGATGCCAACCGCGATTTGATTGTCGGTGTTTCACTCAACAACAACCCCTCCGTTGTTGATCCCTGGAATACGGCTGCTGCATGGATGCAGTACGTCCCGGCGGCCAGTCTGACGAGTCATCAGTTCACCGACGCCAGCACGCCGTTTCCCGGTTTCGGCGCGGGCGGCAATATCGCGGGCGTGAACGCCTACCTGTACTGGAACAAGACCCTGTATGCAGAACTTGGCACTTACAAGACGGCCGATCAGGCTTTGTCTTTCATGAGTGCCGGCGTCGATGATGCAAGCAAGACCAAACTGAGCGGGAGCAACAACCCCTACTGGCGCTTTGCGTTGACGCGTGAATGGGGACCGCATAACCTGATGCTGGGTACCTCCGGCATGATTGCCCATGTTTACGACACTGGATCCGATACCTCGGATCCCGACAATCTCGGCCTTTATCGCAACACGGGGCTTGACGCCCAGTACCAGTATCTGCTCGATCCTCATACCGTGACGGCGCAGTTGGCCTATATGCGGCAGGAACAAACCTATTCGGTCAATGCATTGCTCCCCGATGCCAACCCAATGGACACCACCAACGTGTTTCGGGCGAAGATAACTTATGTCTATCAGGCCCAATACGGCGGCAGTCTGGCTTTCTTCAACAAGACGGGCACCACGAACACACAGAACATTGACGGCACCCGCGTCACCGGCAACGTGTCGGGTAATCCAGCGACCAGCGGGCTTACCTTGGAAGCGTTCTGGTTTCCAATTCAAAACGTGCGGATCGGCGCGCAGTACACCGCTTACAGCAAATTCAACGGTGCCGCCGACAACTATGACGGGTTTGGCCGCAATGCCAGGGACAACAACACCCTGTTCGGCTATCTCTGGTTTGCTTATTGAACGTGTAGGCCTGCAAACAATCGGGACGCTTTGACGCCAACCGGGTCACGGCTTTCAAAGCTCATTACTGGAGACTCTAGATGAAGTTCATTTCGTTGCTGCCCCTGGTTGCCGTTCTCACATCGCTGAGCGGTTGCGCCAACATCGAGCGCTCGCGTGATCTCGCCAACCCGGACGTGCCGGCGGCGGTGACCGCTGTACAGGTCTGCTCGATCTGCCATGGTGTTGATGGCAATTCCGTATCGCCCAACTTTCCGCGCCTGGCAGGCCAGGTACCGGAGTATCTGGTTGCGCAGTTGGAAAACTTCCGCAGTCACCAGCGTTCCGACCCGCCGGGTTTTGAGTACATGTGGGGTATCAGCCACCACCTGACCGATGGTCAAATTAAGGGCTTGGCGGATTACTTTGCCAAGCAATCCCCTGTGTCCAATGCGGCCGTTGATGCGCAAGACATGGCCAAGGGGAAAGTGATTTTTGAAAATGGCGTACCGGAGAAGGAGGTGGCCCCCTGCATGGCTTGCCACGGAGCTCAGGCGCAGGGCATGGCCAGTTTCCCCAGACTTGCCGGTCAGCACCAGGATTACCTGGTCAAACAACTCCATGTCTTCCAGGAAACCGAAGGCCGTCCCGGTACGCCCATGAAACAGATTACCCACCCCCTGACCGTCGCTGAAATGCGCGTGGTGGCTGGCTATCTGCAGGCATTTCCCGTCAGCCCATAAAGTGCGCTTGCAAGGCCGACCGGCCTTGCTTGCAGATCGGGAGGGTGACCTGAAGCGGCCACCGATGTTGATTGTCGATCAGGCCTTTTTCACCCAGGCCGTGCAGTAACCGGTCGGCGCGATCTCGGTGTCGCCGGGCATGACCTTGCAGCCACCTGGCGCTTTGGCGGAAGCACCCGCTATGAATTGCATGCAGCCAAGGCAATTCTTCTCAGCCAGCGGTGTAGCCTGATATTTCAGGGCAGCTCGCATACCGGCGTTGGCAGCGGCAGATGCCCGATTGGTAAAGGCGATGACCGGAATCATGGCCAGTGCGGCACTTCCGATTTTTAATAGCTGACGACGTTGGGTTGGGTGATTCATGATTTTGATGTTCCTGTGCTGTTTGCGGATGACTGGTTTCCAATAACCGGCCAGCCCCGACTATACATATAAGTGGCCTAGCACATGAGACCCAGAATGGCGCGCGCCTCGGCGGGCGTGGCCACCGGACGGTTGAGTTCTTCGCTGATGCGCGCGATGCGCGCGACCAGTTGCGCGTTGCTGCTGGCGAGCTCGCCCTTGCGGTAATAGACGTTGTCCTCGAAGCCGACGCGCACGTGGCCACCGAGCAGAATTGCCAGCGTGCCCAGCGGCAACTGCGCGCTGCCGATGCCGGCCACCGTCCACGTTGCATGCGGGGGCAACTGCTCAACCATGTACATCAGCGCCTGCGGCGTGCCGGCCATGCCGCCGGGAATGCCGAGCACGAAGTCCACATGCTGCGGGCCTTGCAGCAATCCTTTTTTGAGCCAGCGGTTAAGGGTGGTGATCATGCCGGTATCAAAGATTTCGAATTCCGGTTTCACACCGTTCTGCTGCATTGCGTGCAGAAAAGTTTCCATGTCGGCCGGGTGGTTCATGAAGACGTCATCGCCAAAGTTGACCGTTCCCATGGAGAGTGTCGCCATCTCCGGCTTGAGTGTCACGGGCGCCAGCCGTTCGGTTGATGTCATGCCCACCGCGCCGCCGGTCGAGACCTGCACGATGACGTCGCAGCGCTCGCGGATGGCGGCGATGATCTCGCGGTAGGTCTCGCGGTCCTGCGTCGGTGTGCCGTCCGCCTTTCTTGCGTGCAGGTGCACGATGGAAGCGCCGGCGCGGGCGCATTCTTCGGCGGCTATGGCAATCTCCTGCGGTGTCACCGGCAGCGCCGGCTGCTGTTCGCGCGTGACTTCGGCGCCGGTCAGGGCGGCGGTGATGATGAGTTTTTGCATGGCGTGCGTTGTTAGGTGGGCAATTTAACGAGTCTGTAGCCCGTATGAAGCCGAAGGCGAAATACGGGACCACCGCTTCGGTCGGAGTCCCGTATTGCGCTGCGCTCCATACGGGCTACGCATTGCAACGATGACTTCATTTTTTGTTGCGCTGGCATTGGGCCGGCACAACACAGGTGCCCGATGCCCGACAGACGACGATGGGTTCAGCCAGAACATCAGCCGCCGAGGGCTGCCCAGACAGGCCAGCCGACGCAATGACCTTGCGCGCTTCGAACACCATCTTGCGCGAGCTCTTGCCCATGCTGACGATGCGCCCGCTGGCCTCGATGTAGTCACCGGCGTAAACCGGCGCCAGGAATTCGACGCTGTCGTAGGCGACAAACAGGCCCTCGTCGCCATCGCTGCGGATCAGCAACTCGGTGGCAACGTCGCCAAACAGGTGCAGCATCTTCGCGCCGTCGACCAGATTGCCGGCGTAGTGGGCGTCATGCGC
>CAITXW010000032.1 GCA_903896425.1 uncultured beta proteobacterium
ACAAGCAAAAAGTCACCGCATCCGAGCCAATATGCTCGGAATTTCGATGAAATCGCGTTTTGTGATTCATTGAATAACTGTTTGACCATCAACACTCGCATTTGCGAGGGTTGTTCAGACCATCCCTAGTAATGATGGTGTCCAAAACTCGCTGTCAATTGTTGCCCGCAGCAACTCGCATTTTACGGTCCGGTGGTTTAGAAACCATTTTGTCAGGGCCGCGCTTTTTGAAATACCGCAGGGGGTGAGCAGATAGGCGTTGGCAACTTGCTATGGCTGCTACGAATATTCTCCATCGTCAACCGGCGAAAGCATTCGCCGGGAGTCCCTTCACCCCCAGCCCGCGGATGACGAACAAACGCCCGGCGTGTTCCTCCACCTTTGTTTTGTGAACTCCGGTAGTAACAAAAAGGTCCGCCAACTCAGGCCCGCCAAAAGTGCAGGCAGTCGTTTCAAGGCAGGGCAGTTCGACGCGACGCAGTTCTGCGCCCGATCGAGGATCGAAACAAACCACACATCCGCCGTGGCAGAAAGCGATCCACAAATGCCCGTCGGAATCGATGGTCATGCCGTCCGGTGATGCATCAAGGCAGACGGTTGAAACTACGCCCCGCAGATTGCTGAGACGGCCGTCATCGTAATCGAAGGCGAGCACCTCCTTGCGCGGGGTATCAATGTAATAGACGGTCTTACCATCGATGGACCAGACAATCCCATTGGAATTGGTTACTGGGCCGAAGGCGCGGTGAAGCGATAAATCCTGATCAAGTCGGTAAAGTTGGGCACTACCGGCCTTTTTGGTCAAGCTGATAGTTCCTGCGAAGAATCGCCCATCGGGTGAGCACTTGCCATCATTGAAGCGGTTGTCAGGCATGTCCCGCTCGGGGTCGGCAATTGCAGTGAGGTGTCCGTTTTCTTCATCGAGAAAGAAAATCCCGTGATCTCCCGCGATGAGCAGTCCGCCGCTTTCACGAGGGACTACGGTGCCGACCCGTTGCCCGACATCCCAGAAGCGTTCACTCTCGTCGGCGGGGTCCAGGCGATGGACTCGGCGGCCATCGATATCGACGAAATACAGCGCTTCATGCCACCAGACAGGACCTTCTCCCCATTGGCTGCAGGTTTTTCCGATAGGGGAGATCGTAGGCATTAGTCAGAGTCTAAGGCCACGGGTGGGGTTGAACTCCTTGGGCGGGCAATTCAACCCTGGTCGCGGCATCTAAAAGTCTATCCGACGGGTCAAAATTTGAAATGGTTGCCACGCTGTCGGATCCAACAGATTGGTGGATGCTATTTTCGACCGTACGTGCTGTCGTGGTCCGGCGCGATGGTCAGAAAGCGCATGTAGTCGCCATCCCGGTACGCAGTACAACGGCGTGACTGGGTGATGCGCAGAGAGTAAATGGCATCTATGCCGGTGGGCGGCTTGATACTCACTATCTTTTCCCATTTCAACCCGCTGTCACGGTAGAGTTGGTCCCAGGTCAGTTGACGAACTTTCTTCAGGGTGTCCAGCGCAGCATGCCTGTCAGTCTTTTGAAGGCTGAACAAATGCTCCTGAAAAACCGGGTTGTTCAGGTCAAGGCTGACAAGGGTCTTGTTGTTCCCCATCAGCGTTTCTCGGCCCGCGCGGCTGCATCGAGAATCGTATCGGTCTGTGCATCAGAGGCCGGATGCTGTGTTGACCAAATCATTGCGCGCGACAGGTCGGCGCCAGCTTGCGGCTCATGAAGCCAGCGCTCATTGTCAGGAATGACAGTGGCGGTACGGACCAACCAGACACCGGCTTCTTGCTCTTCAACCAAGACCTGACGTCCAGCGAACTGCTTGCCAAGGGAGATTTGCCCGTTGGCGCCTATGACTTTGACGCTTGTGGCGTGGGAAGCGGATTGCATCAGATATTCTTTCGTGCGGAACTAAAATAGTGCCATAGGAATATTATATTGACTGAAGGAGCAGAGTCAAGGGCATTTGGCCCGGTGTCATTAGTCTCGGAGTGGCTGATATTTCGCAATGTGAAACATACAATCTCCGCAAACAGGGGACAAACACCCGAAGCCTTCCTCACCTGTTCTGAGAGCGAGTTTGAACCCAAGTCGGTCGTGTCCCATGACGTGGTGTAAGTCCACAGCCCGGACAGGCTGAGATACACGTTACTCAGCGCGCCACTGCGGACAGCCGAGTCGGCGGAGTATC
>CAITXW010000033.1 GCA_903896425.1 uncultured beta proteobacterium
GCTGAAATCCGCGCTCAGGCTCATATTTGGGTGGAAATACGTGTCGACTTCAGGCTCACACCTCATTGGACAAGGCTCCGACTTGTCAGGCCCGAACATTGATGTTATGGTGCCTTTCATTTTTTAAATGTTACTGTCCCGATTTGCCTCTCGGGACCTTTTTTTGCAAGCACCAGTATCCCGGAGTCTTCAAATTGATCGTTAAATCCTATCGTTGGCGACAAACTGCCCTGGCAGTGGCAGCACTTTTTGCGTTGTACGAACCCAATGCAATAGCACTGTCGCTCGGTCGAATCACGGTCCAGTCGGCACTGGGCGAGCCCTTGCGTGCCGAAGTGGACGTGCCCGACATCAATACCGAAGAGGCTGCGTCACTCAAAGTGTTGGTGGCGTCGCCCGCCGCCTTCAAGGCGGCCGGACTTGAATACAGCGATGCAATCGCCAGTCTGCAAACGACGCTGCACAAACGCCCGGATGGGCGCTCCTATATCCGCGTCAGTGGCAGCCAGGCCATCAACGAACCCTTCCTGGACATGATTCTTGAAGCCAGTTGGGCCAGCGGCCGCATTGTTCGCGACTACACACTGCTGTTTGACCCGCCCAATCTGCGCCCAAGCGCAGCAGCGACACCCAACGCGGCACAAATCGGCCCCGCCACTATCAGCCGGGCAAACCCGGCGCCAGCACCGATACGTACCCCCGCCCCAGCGCGAGTTGTCGAAACCGCCAAGGTGGCACCTGCACCGGTCGAACGAGCGGCTGCGACGCCTGGAGCCAACCGCGTCAACGTCAAAGTCGGCGACACCGCCAGCAAGATCGCAGGCGCGGTCAAACCTGCCAATATTTCGCTGGATCAAATGCTGGTTGCCTTGCTTCGCACCAACCCAATGGCGTTCATCGACAACAATGTGAACCGCATCAAGGCTGGTTCGGTCATGACCATTCCGACGACCGAACAGGCTACGGCAACGCCGGCAACCGAAGCCACCCGAATCATCATTGCCCAGAGTCGTGACTTCAATGATTTCCGCCGAAAACTTGCCAACAATGCACCTGGCACCGAGTTTGCCAGCGCCGCAGCCAGTGCAAAAGGCAACGTACAAGCCAAGGTGGAAGATCAGCGCGCGCCCGGCGCGGCGCCCGACAAACTGACCTTGTCCAAGGGCATTATCCAAAAGCAGCAGGCCGAAGACCAGTTGGCCAAGGAACGCAGTGCCAGCGAGGCTGCCAATCGCGCTGCTGAACTGGCAAAGAACATCCAGGATCTCGACAAGTTAGGGGGGGCCGCATCAAGCACCGCAGCAGCAACGCCACAGACGGCTGCATCAGCCCCCTCACAAGCCAGTGCGACAGCCGTGACGGCAGTTCGCCCGGCATCCGTGCCTGCGCCACGCGCCGAACCCGGCGTGATCGACAACTTGATGGAAAACCCCTTGGTACCAGGAGCCGCCATCGGGATTGTTACCCTGCTGACCCTGCTGGGTTTGTACCGATCACGCCAGCGTAAACAGGTTCCCACGCCAATGACCGACTCGGAATTCCTGCTGCCAGACGTACCATTGCAGCAACCGGAATCGTTCATGGCCGCCAGCGGTGGCCAACAAATCGACACAAATGAGCCACCAGCATCGAGTGGCTCAGCGATCGACTTCACCCCCAGCCAGCTTGGCGGCGGAAACGAGGTCGATCCTGTGGCTGAAGCCGATGTTTACCTGGCCTACGGCCGCGATGCGCAGGCCGAGGAGATCCTGAAGGAAGCGCTACGCAACAGTCCGGACCGCTTGGCCATCCACCAGAAATTGCTCGAATTGTTTGCCAAGCGACGCGACCTGAAGGCATTTGAAGGTATCGCTCAAATGGCCTTGTCCGTCAGCATGGGACAGGGCGCGGAGTGGGAACACATGCGCGAACTCGGTCGCAGCATCGACCCCAGCAACGTTCTGTACCGCCCCAGCGAGCAAACCGGCGCGGCACCGACGCCTGCTGCTGCGACCACGAGCGCAGTCGATCTTGACCTTGACCTGGATTTCTCAAACAGCGAGTTGCCGCCCGACCCCGACAGAGAAACCAAGACCAGCCTGGCCGAAACTGCGCCTGGCAATCTCGATCTGGACCTGAGCCGCATCCGCCAAAACGCACGATCGCCAGCACCGGACGCGGCGCAGACAGAAGCGCATGACAACGGCATTGAGTTTTCGCTACCCGATCCCAACGCCAAGTCCGAGCCGGCGCCAGTGCCTTCAGCAGGGCCGACGCCATCGAGCTTTGGGATGCTCGATTTCGACCTGGGCTCCCTCTCGCTCGACCTTGACGATTCACTGGCACCCGATGCAGCGCAGGGCAAAGCTGAGCCACTGGCAACAAAACTGGCGCTAGCCGAAGAATTCCAGGCGATTGGCGATACCGCCGGCGCGCGTGCCCTGCTCGAAGAAGTTATTGCGGAGGCGTCAGGCGACATGAAGGCCAAGGCGCAACAGGCGCTGAGCAGGCTTTCGTGAGCACGACAGCGTTGTGAGACTGGCGCTCGCAGTCAGCTACAACGGCCAGGCCTACCAAGGCTGGCAAAGCCAGTTATCCGGGCAGACCGTGCAGGACCAACTCGAAACGGCACTCGGCAAGTTCAGCGCGCACAAGGTCTCAACCCTGTGCGCCGGTCGCACTGACGCTGGTGTGCACGCGCTGATGCAGATCGTGCACTTCGACACTGAACTGGATCGCCCCCTGTCCTCTTGGGTGCGTGGCACCAACGCCTTTCTGCCACGTGACATCGCGGTGGAGTGGGCACACGCAGTGACGCCCGAGTTCCATTGCCGGGCCAGCGCACTGTCGCGTCGTTATGCCTACATCTTGCTGGCCTCACCGGTGCGCCCGAGCGTCGATAACGGCCGGGTGGGCTGGATGTTTTACCCTCTGCAGATTGAACCCATGCGCGCGGCTTCAACCCTTCTGCTGGGCGAACATGACTTCACCTCGTTTCGCGCCTCGGCCTGCCAGGCGCTGTCGCCGGTCAAAACCCTGACGCGCATCGACATTTCACAGCGCGGTGCTTACTGGCGCTTTGAGTTTGAAGCGAACGCCTTTTTACACCACATGATCCGCAACATCATGGGTTGCCTGCTTGCCGTCGGCCAGGGGAAAAAGCAGCCCACCTGGCTGCGCGAGGTGCTGCTGGCGCGCAACCGTGACGCTGCCGCGCCCACCTTTTCACCCGATGGCCTGTATTTCCTGGGGCCGCGCTACGCACCGCACTGGGGCTTGCCGGAGCGCACACCGGCTTTTGATGGACTGCCATGACTACAAGAACCCGTATCAAGATCTGCGGTCTGACGCGTGAAGCGGATGTCGATGCTGCGGTTATGGCTGGTGCCGATGCGATCGGCTTTGTTCTGTACCCCAAGAGCCCGCGCTATGTCAGCATCGAGCGCGCCGCCGAACTGGCACGTCGCCTGCCCGCTTTCGTGACCCCGGTCCTGCTGTTCGTGAACGAAGAGCTTGCCACCATCCACGCCGCCTGCGACGCTATTCCTGCAGCCTGCCTGC
Organism: uncultured beta proteobacterium; assembly: GCA_903896425.1. GTDB lineage: Bacteria > Pseudomonadota > Gammaproteobacteria > Burkholderiales > Burkholderiaceae_C > Rhodoferax. Next base: position 3,541 of record CAITXW010000033.1, read on the forward strand.
AGTTTCATGGCGACGAAACACCGACGCAATGCCTGCTGGCAAGCCAGCAGGGCGCCAGGGCGTTTCTGCGCGCCGCCCGCATTCCCCTGGGTGAAGGTGGGCGCGACTTCGATCTCGTAAAATACGCGCTCGATTACTCAAAAGCCCAAGCCATCCTGCTCGACGCCGAAGTCGACGGGTACGGTGGTGGCGGGCACGCATTCAATTGGTCACTGCTGCCTCCAAACGTCAACGCTCACCTCGTCTTGAGTGGTGGGCTGAACGCTGCAAACGTGGGCGAAGCCATCGCTCAGGTCCGGCCACGCGCTA
>CAITXW010000034.1 GCA_903896425.1 uncultured beta proteobacterium
CTACCTGGGCTTCAACGCCTTCGACGCCAAGAAGGCCACCGGCAAGGACGTGATCGATTTCGTCAAGTACCGCCAACTGGTGGCTGAAGGCGCACTGTTCGACGACAAGTTCGCCGAGCAGGTGCTGGCCAAGCCCAAAGCTTGATGGCCCATATCTACTCCTACGACGGTGTCGTTCCCGTCATCGACCCGAGCGCCTTTGTGCACCCGGCGGCAGTGGTGATTGGCGACGTCATCATCGGCGCCGGTGTCTACGTGGCGCCCTGCGCTTCGCTGCGCGGTGACCTCGGGCGCATCATCATCGGTGCTGGCTCCAACATCCAGGACTCGGCGGTGGTGCACGGTTTTCCGGGCACCGACACCGTGATTGAGGAGAACGGCCATGTCGGCCACGGCGCCATCATCCACGCCTGCACGCTGCGGCGCAACGTGCTGGTCGGCATGAACGCGGTGGTGATGGATTTTGCCGAAATCGGTGAGTCCTCCATCATCTCGGCCTCGGCTTTTGTCGCAGCCAAGAGCGTGATCCCGCCACGCAACCTGGCAGTCGGTGTGCCGGCCAAGGTCGTGCGCCAATTGACGCAGGATGAAATGACCTGGAAGCTGCAGGCCACCGCCACCTACCAGCAACTCTGCGTTGATTCGCGCCGATCCATGGTGCCGTGCACGCCACTCACAGCAGCCGAACCTGATCGGCGCCGCTGTACGGCGCCCGACGTGCAACCGCTGTCCGAATACAAACGCCAGGCCGAGGCCAACGCGCCCAAAGCCAGCATCTGAACCACCCAACCGGAGTTGCTCCATGACCGACATCACGACCTTTCTGCTCGACGACCACCGCCATTGCGACGACCTGTTTGCCGCCGTTGAACAGGCGGTCTCAGCGCTGGATTGGCCACGCGCCGGAACTGCATTTGCCAATCTGCACAGTGCCATGGAGCAGCATTTTGTGGCCGAGGAATCGATCCTGTTCCCGGCGTTCGAAGCGAAAACCGGTATGTCACGCGGGCCAACCGAAGTCATGCGCGTCGAGCACGTCCAGATGCGCGAGTTGCTGAACGCGGCGCTGCAGTCGCTACAGGCCAAGGACGACGAGGACTACGCCGGCAACGCCGAAACCCTGCTCATCATGATGCAGCAGCACAACATGAAGGAAGAGCACGTGCTCTACCCGATGTGCGACGACCATCTGGCAGAGCAGAGTGGCGCACTGCTGCAGAGCATGGGCCAGACGCTCAGCCAGGCCGTCGGCTACCGCGCATGAGCCACAGGCCGGTCGGAAAAGTTGTGAACGGGCACGGCCTGGAGCCGCCCGAACCCTTTGAGCTGACCATGGCAGCGCTCGATGCCATTGACCCCGGTGAGTCCGTGCTGCTGCTGCTGCCGCGCGAGCCGCACCCGCTGTTCCAGGTGCTGGACCGCCAGGGCTTTTTGCACCGCACGCAACGCACGCCCGAGGGCCATTACGAGATACGAATCTGGCGGGGCGCGTAGTGCAAGCCCTGCTTTCCTATGACGACGCGCCACCGCTGAGCGTGCCCCTGCGTTATTTTCTGACGGCGCCGCTGTTTGCCATTCTTGCCGGCCTGTTGCTTCTGTATGCCGGCCCCGAAATTCTGGCATCACGCTGGTCGCCAGCGACGCTGGCTTTCACCCACGTGATCACGGCCGGCTTCATGCTGCAGGTCATGCTGGGCGCGCTGCAGCAGTTGTTGCCGGTCGTGCTTGGCGCCAACCTGACACGCCCGCTGCGCCTGGCCACGCTGGTGCACGCCGCCATCACACCCGGCGCACTTTTTCTGGCGGCCGCATTTTTGACTTATGCGCCCTGGTTGTTTGCTGCTGCGATCCTGTTTCTCGGCGTCGGCATTGGGCTATTTCTCTGGGCTGCAGTGCCCGCCTTGTACGGCATTGCAACGTCGAGCCCGACGCTTCTGGGCCTGAAAGTAGCGCTGATGGGCTTGAGCGGAACGATCATTTCGGGCCTGCTGCTGGCCCTCGCGCTGGGCTGGTCACTCAATTGGCCGGTGCTGCAGATGACCGACCTGCACCTGGGCTGGGGTTTCATGGCCTGGAGTTGCATCGTGCTGGCCGCTGTGGCATTGGTGGTTGTGCCCATGTTTCAACTCACACCTGAATACCCCGCCTGGTTTGGACAACACTTTGTGCGCGTCACCATCGGCTGCGTTTTGTTTTGGACGGTCACTGACCTGGCCGGCTGGGCAGAAGCAGCAACGCTGTTTGCCGCTGCAACGCTGGCCTGCGGCGCTGTCTTTTGCGGTGTGACCCTGAACATTCTTCGTCAAAGCAAGCGCGCAAAGCCAGATGCGAGCCATCATTTCTGGAACCTGGCCATGGCATCGGCCCTGCTTGCCTGTGGCGTGTGGCTGGCAGCACAGTGGCTACCGACAGTGAATGCGTGGCAGGGCTGGCCGTTGCTGTTTGGGGTGCTGCTGCTGTTCGGCGGGTTCAGTTCGGTGTCGACCGGCATGTTGTACAAGATCGTGCCGTTTCTGGTCTGGCTGCACTTGCAGAACCGCGCCAGCGCAGGTGTGCCAGCGCCGAACATGAAGAAGGTCTTGCCGCAGCGCCGCATTGACCGGCAACTGCGTGCGCATCTGGCGTCCTGCGCTCTGCTGATGCTCTCCGTCATCTGGCCGGCCTGGTTTGTTTACCCGGCTGGTGTGGCGCTGATCATTGCCAACGGCTGGCTGTTGCACAACCTGCTGTATGCCACCGGCATCTACCGCAGTCACCTTGTCGCGATTGAGGCCGCGCGTATTCGGGCACAATAAACGTCAAACATCAGACTCAGGCTGCGACCTGATCTTTACACCCTTTCAGAATCCAAAGGAAACCAGAACATGGCCTTGCTCATCACCGAAGACTGCAGCGCATGCGATGCCTGCCGAACCGTCTGTCCGAACGAAGCCATCAGCGTGGGTGACCCGCTTTATGTCATCAATCCGGAGCGCTGCACCGAGTGCGTGGGCGCAGAAGACGAGCCGCAGTGCAAAGTGGTCTGCCCGGCCGACTGCATCACGTTCAATCTGGCGTTCAAGGAAAGCCCGGAAGAGTTGCAGAAGAAGTACGAGAGTCTGCACCCCTGATCGAACCAGCCAGCGCAATCCTGAATCAAGAGGGCCAGCACCGGCCCACCATGCCTATAGTCTTCCCCAGCGCGTCACTGCCCAAGGTCCTGTGGCCTTTGCTATTTGGCAACTTTGTCATCGGCAGCGGCGTCATGGTGGTGTCGGGCACACTCAACGAGATTAGCAGTTCACTCGCTATTCCTGTGGCCGTGGCGGGGCAACTGATCACCGGCGCTGCCGTCGTGATGTGCCTGGGCGCACCGCTGTTTGCCAGCGTGGTGGCGGGCTGGGACCGGCGCCGCCTGCTGGCGTTGACCATGCTCTGGTACGCACTGTTTCTGGGCCTGAGCGCGCTGATGCCCGGCTTTGGCTCGCTGTTGCTGCTGCGCATGCTGGCGGCTGTCGCACCGGCCATCTTCACACCGCAGGCCGCCGCTTGCGTCAACCTGCTGGTCCCACCGCATCAGCGTGGTCGTGCCATCACGTTCATCTTTCTTGGCTGGTCCCTGGCATCGGTGCTCGGCATGCCGCTGGGCAGCCTGATCGGTGGCACGCTGGGCTGGCGCAGCGCCTTCGTCTTTGTCGCGCTGCTGGGACTGCTCAGCGCACTGTGGCTGTGGCGCGTCCTGCCCAACGGCATCCGCCCCCCCGCGCTGTCACGCGCCGCCTGGGGTCAGATGCTGCACTCAAGATCGCTGATGCTGTGCGTGGCGGTAACGCTGCTGCAGTCAGCCAGCCAGTTTGTGCTGTTTGCCTATCTTGCGCCCTACTACAAAGCGCAGTTGCAAACCACGCCCTTGCAGTTGAGCCTGCTGTTTGCCTGGTTTGGTGCTTTCGGCCTGCTCGGCAATATCCTGATGTCGCGCCGCATTGACCGCATCGGTGCTTCCAACGCCGTGCTGTGGAGCATGGGCAGCATGGCGCTGAGTCTGCTATTGTGGCCGCTGGGCAGCAGCCTGTTGCTGGCGGCACTGCTGTGCGTGCCCTGGGGTCTGGGCTGCTTTGCCGCCAACTCGGCGCAGCAGGCGCGACTGGCC
>CAITXW010000035.1 GCA_903896425.1 uncultured beta proteobacterium
TAGCCGGGCATCGAGGACAACAAGACGCGACGCAGGGCGTTGCCAAGCGTATGGCCGTAGCCTCGCTCGAACGGCTCCAGCGCAACTTTGGCGCGGTTGGCACCAAGCTGCTCGACATTAATGGCTTTGGGTTTCAGTAGACTATTTTGCATGCGGACTTCCTCTCAATACCCCCGGCTCGTTACACCGGTAAGGCTGACGAAGCACCTGAAGCGCAGCGCCTGCACATCAGGAACGATTTCTAACGAAAAATACGACTAAATTCTATTAACGCGAATACAACTCAACGATCAGGGACTCATTGACGTCAGCGGCAAACTGGTCACGATCAGGCGTTGCCTTGAAAGTGCCTTCGGCCTTTTCGATATTCACTTCAACCCAGCTTGGCATGCCAACTTGTTGGGCCAGTTGCAGGGCTTCAACCACACGGTTCTGCTTCTTCGACTTGTCGCGCACCGCGATGATGTCGCCAGCCTTGACCATGAAGGACGGAATGTTGACGGACTTGCCGTTCACCGTCATCGCCTTATGGGAAACCAGCTGACGTGCTTCAGCACGTGTCGAGCCGAAACCCATGCGGTAAACCACATTGTCAAAACGCGATTCCAGAATCGTCAGCAGATTGGCGCCGGTGTTGCCCTTGCGGCTGTCAGCCTGCTCGAAGTAGCGGCGGAACTGCTTCTCCAGAACGCCATACATGCGCTTGACTTTTTGCTTTTCGCGCAGTTGCAGACCGTAGTCAGAGGTACGGGCACCCGAGGTGCGGCCGTGTTGACCAGGCTTGGAATCGAATTTTGCCTTGTCACCAATCGAGCGACGAGCGCTCTTGAGGAACAGGTCAGTGCCTTCACGGCGGGATAATTTGGCCTTGGGGCCTAGATAGCGTGCCACTTGAACTTCCTTTATGTCATCTGCCACACAAAAGTGTGGGAGCCACCGGCGCAATGCCAGTGGCGGTGGGCTTGTTTAGAAAATTAGATACGACGACGTTTTTGCGGCCGGCAGCCGTTGTGCGGCACCGGTGTCACGTCAGCGATCATATTGATGCGGATACCAAGCGCGGCAAGAGCGCGAACCGAGGATTCACGGCCGGGGCCGGGTCCCTTGATTTCAACGTCAAGATTCTTGATACCCTGTTCAATGGCAGCACGACCCGCGACTTCCGAAGCCACCTGGGCTGCGAACGGCGTGGACTTGCGGGAGCCCTTGAATCCTTGTCCACCCGACGAAGCCCATGACAAGGCATTGCCCTGGCGATCGGCGATCGTGATGATGGTGTTATTGAACGAAGCGTGGACGTGCGCAATGCAGTCGGCCACATTCTTGCGAACTTTTTTGCGAACGCGCTGGGCTGCGTTACTGGCGGGAGCTTTTGCCATAGTGGTATTTCAATCCCTGTTATTTCTTCAATGAAGCGGCGGCCTTGCGGGGGCCTTTGCGGGTACGGGCATTCGTACGGGTACGCTGGCCACGCATCGGAAGGCCACGGCGATGCCGGAAGCCTCGGTAACAGCCGATGTCCATCAAACGCTTGATGTTCATGGTTGTTTCGCGACGCAGATCACCTTCAATGGTGAACTGTGCGATCTGATCGCGAATTTTTTCCAGTTCCGCGTCAGTCAAATCTTTGACCTTCTTGGAATAGGCGATGCCACAGGCCTCGCAAATTTTGCGTGCGCGATTGCGACCGATCCCGAAGATGGCGGTCAGGCCAATTTCAGAATGCTGTTGCGGCGGAATATTGATGCCAGCGATACGTGCCATTTTCGTCCTCTAAAACTAATGCAATTAACCCTGACGCTGCTTGTGACGTGGATCTGAACAGATCACACGCACCACGCCCTTGCGCCGAATTACCTTGCAGTTACGGCAAATTTTCTTGACCGAAGCCGAAACCTTCATTTCATTCTCCTAAAACTTTTCTATGTGTCTGCGCAACACTTTGCGCAAATCAACGCCCAACCATGCTACTTGGCTCTAAATACAATCCGCGCCCGACTCAAATCGTAAGGCGTCAACTCAACAGTAACCTTATCCCCAGGCAAAATCCGGATGTAGTGCATGCGCATCTTTCCGGAAATATGCCCCAATACGATGTGTCCATTTTCCAGCTTCACTCGAAACGTGGCGTTGGGAAGGTTCTCTACAACCTCTCCCTGCATCTGAATAACATCGTCTTTTGACATATCTGGTAATCGCCTTATGAAGACTTGAAATTAGCCTTCTTCAGCAAAGACTCATACTGCTGTGACATCAAGTAGTTCTGCACCTGCGCCATGAAATCCATGGTCACAACAACAATAATCAAAAGCGACGTTCCGCCAAAGTAAAACGGGACGTTGTACTTCAGGATCAAGAACTCGGGCAACAAACAAACCAGGGTGATGTAAATGGCGCCGGCAAAAGTCAGACGCAGCAAAATCTTGTCGATGTAGCGAGCAGTTTGCTCGCCAGGACGAATACCCGGAATAAAAGCGCCGCTCTTCTTCAGGTTGTCCGCTGTTTCCCGGCTGTTAAACACCAGCGCGGTATAGAAGAAACAGAAAAACACGATCGCCGAAGCGTAGAACATCACATAAATCGGTTGCCCTGGCGTCAATGAGCCGGCAATATCTTTTAACCAACGCATGGAATCACCCGTACTCAACCAGCCAACCACCGTTGCCGGCAGCAGGATGATCGATGAAGCGAAGATTGGTGGGATCACACCCGCCATATTGAGTTTCAAAGGCAGATGCGACGATTGGCCGCCATAGACCTTGTTGCCGACCTGGCGCCTGGCGTAATTGACCAGAATCTTGCGCTGTCCACGTTCAATAAACACGACAACGAAGGTCACCAGCGCTACCAGCACCACAATGAAGAGTGCCACGATGATACTCATGGCGCCGGTTCGCACCAGTTCCAGCAGGCCGCCGATGGCATTGGGCAAACCCGCCGCGATGCCACCAAAAATCAGAATCGAAATGCCATTGCCCAAACCACGCTCAGTGATCTGTTCGCCAAGCCACATCAGGAACAGCGTACCAGCCGTAAGCGTCACGATCGCCGTCATGCGAAAGCCAAACCCAGGAACCAGCACCAGGCCCGGCGAGCTTTCCAGCGCCATGGCGATGCCCATCGACTGGAACAAGGCCAGTCCGAGCGTGCCGTAGCGTGTGTACTGGGTAATCTTGCGACGACCGGCTTCGCCTTCTTTCTTCAATTGCTCGAAGGTGGGCAGCACGTAGGTCAACAATTGCATGATGATCGATGCCGAGATGTACGGCATGATCCCTAACGCGAAAACAGTGAAGCGAGACAAGGCGCCACCAGAGAACATGTTGAACATGCCCAGGATGCCACCTTGCTGTCCTTTGAAAAACTGCGCCAACTGCGCCGGGTCGATACCCGGAACAGGAATATGCGCGCCCACGCGGTAAACCACGAGCGCCAGCAGCAAAAAGACAAGCCGACGGCGCAAATCACCGAATTTTCCTGTTTTTGCGAGCTGAGCTGCGTTAGTGGCCACGTTTGGAATCTTTCAAATACCGTCTTAAGCAACGCTTCCGCCGACCGCTTCAATAGCGATCTTGGCAGCGGCTGTCGCACCAATACCCGTGAGTTTCACGGCCTTGGTCAATCCACCCGTTTTGATGACCTTGACGACTTTCGCCAGTTCACCGACGAGGCCGGCTTTTTTCAGCGTAACCAGATCAACTTCAGCGGCGCCGAGTTGTTCCAGCGCAGCCAGCGTGACTTCCGCGTTGAACTGCAGCAGATGCGATTTGAAACCGCGCTTGGGCAAACGGCGTTGCATAGGCATTTGACCGCCTTCAAAACCGACCTTGTGGTAGCCACCAGCGCGAGATTTCTGACCCTTGTGGCCACGCCCGGCGGTCTTGCCGATACCCGAGCCAATACCGCGACCAACGCGGCGCTTGTAGTGCTTGGCACCATCGGCGGGCTTGATGTCATTGAGTTCCATCATCAACCTCTTAGAGCACTTTGACCAGATAACTGATCTTGTTAATCATGCCGCGGACTTCGGGCGTGTCCACCAATTCGCTGATACTGCGAATTTTGCGGAGTCCCAGACCACGGACGGTGGCGCGGTGCGATTCCTGGCAGCCGATGGGGCTGCGGATCAATTGCACTTTGACTGTTTGTTGTGTTGTCATTTTTCGGACTCCCGGTTAGACGAAGAGTTCTTCAACCGTCTTGCCGCGCTTGGCCGCAACTTGCGACGGCGTTGTCGCATGCGACAGCGCATTGAGCGTGGCGCGAACCATGTTGTAGGGGTTGGTCGAACCGTGGCTTTTCGCCACGATGTCGGTGATCCCCACGACCTCGAAGACGGCGCGCATCGGGCCGCCGGCGATGATGCCAGTTCCCTTGGGTGCCGGCGCCATCATGACAGCCGCTGCACCATGCTGACCCATCACCTTGTGGTGGATCGAACCATTCTTGAGAGAAACCTTGGTCAGGTTGCGGCGCGCTTCTTCCATCGCCTTTTGCACAGCTGCGGGCACTTCTTTCGACTTGCCTTTGCCCATGCCGACACGGCCTTCGCCGTCACCGACCACGGTCAGTGCCGCGAAACCAAGAATACGGCCACCCTTGACCACCTTGGTAACGCGATTGATCGCGATCATCTTCTCACGCAGACCGTCTTCAGGCCCTTCAGCCTTACCCTGCATTTTCGCTTGAACTTTAGCCATCTTATTTTCCGATCTGCTTAGAACTGCAAGCCAGCTTCACGTGCCGCATCTGCCAACGCCTTGACGCGGCCATGGTACGCAAAACCTGCACGATCAAAGGCGA
>CAITXW010000036.1 GCA_903896425.1 uncultured beta proteobacterium
ACCTGGCGCGATGACAGCTCGGGCCCCATGCAAGTGGTTTCCGGCTACGCTGGTCGGGAGAAGGTGCACTATCAGGCACCCCCAGCACCAATGCTAGAGACACAAACCCAGCGCTTCTTCGACTGGTTCAACGCGGATACTGCAGGCGATGCACTCATCAAGGCGGGCTTGGCGCACCTGTGGCTCGGCACGCTGCATCCGTTTGACGATGGCAATGGTCGCATCTCGCGTGCCGTCGGCGACATGGCGCTGGCACGGGCCGACAAGAGTGGCCAGCGTTTCTACAGCTTGAGCGCACAGGTACAGCGCGAACGCAAAGACTATTATGACCAACTGGAAAGCGCGCAAAAGGGCTCGCTGGACGTGACCGCCTGGTTAGCATGGTTTCTGGCTTGTTTGTTGCGTGCCGTGCTCGGCGCTGAAGAAACACTGGCAACAGTCCTGGGCCGCGCTCAGTTCTGGCAACGCTGGGCCGGCGTGTCCATGAACCAGCGGCAAATCAAAATACTCAACCACCTGCTCGACGGTTTTGAGGGCAAGCTGACCAGCACCAAATGGGCCACCATCGCCAAGTGCTCAACCGACACGGCGCTGCGTGACATCAATGAACTGCTGGCCTACGGTGTATTGCGCAAGCTCGAAGGAGGGGGGCGCAGCACCGGGTATGAGTTGACAAACTAATTGCCGCTCTACCAGGCATCCACCGCCAGCCCCTGCGCCGGGGATGGTTTGGTCTGTGTCTGCAGCCCCCCGACCAGCCACGCGCGCGTCTGCGCCGGGTCAATCACGGCGTCGATTTCCAGCGTGGCGGCCATGTTGATGGCGCTGCCTTTGTCGTACTGCTGCGCCACCAACTGGTCGTACAGCGCATCGCGCTGCGCGCCTTCGGGTACCGCTTCGAGTTCCTTGCGAAAACCCAGACGCACCGCACCCTCCAAACCCATGGCGCCGAACTCGGCACTCGGCCAGCCAACCGTGAACAGCGGCGAATGAAAGCCGCCCGCTGTCATCGCCATCGCGCCCAGGCCGTAGCCCTTGCGCAGCACCACGCTCAAATACGGCACACGCAGATGTGCGGCCGCGATGAACATGCGGCTGACGTGGCGCACCTGCGCTTGCGTCTCGATGTCCGGGCCAACCATGAAGCCGGGCGTATCGACCAGGCTCACCAGCGGCAGACCATGCGCATTGCACAGTTGCATGAAGCGCGCTGCCTTGTCGGCCGCGTCCGCGTCAATCGCGCCGCCCAGGTGCAGAGGGTTGTTGGCGAGCAGGCCGACCGGGCGGCCCTCGATGCGCGCCAGCGCCGTGTGGATGCCCTTGCCAAAACCAGTCCGCAGTTCAAGCAGGCTGCCCTGATCGGCGATACCGGCCATGGCAGCGCGGGTGTCGTAAACACGCAAGCGGTTCTGCGGCACAACATCGCGCAAAGCCTGCGCGTCCGGCGCCTGCCAGTGCGTCACGCGCCCTTGAAAAAATGACAGGTAGTGCCGCGCTGCGGCAACAGCGCCCGCTTCGTCGGCCACCAGGATGTCAATAACGCCATTGCCATGCTGCACGGCACTCGGGCCGATCTGCTCAGGCTTGAAGACGCCCAGACCGCCGCCTTCGACCATGGCCGGGCCGCCCATGCCGATGTTGCTGGCCTGCGTGGCGATGATGACGTCGCAGCAACCGAGCAGTGCCGCATTGCCGGCAAAGCAGCGCCCGGCCACGACGCCCAGCACCGGCACCTGGCCGTTGAGCCGCGCAAAGCTGGCAAAGGTCGCCACATGCAAGCCGGCTACGATTGGCATGTCCACATCACCCGGACGGCCACCACCGCCTTCGGCAAACAGCACCACCGGCAGTTTCTGTTGCAAGGCAATGCCCAGCATGCGGTCGGTCTTCTGATGGTTGCGCATGCCCTGCGTGCCGGCCAGCACCGTCGCGTCATAGGCCATAACGACAGCGCGGCTGTGCTCAGCGCCGAACAGCGAGCGGTTGATGCAAGCGATGCCGGTCACCATGCCGTCAGCCGGCGTGTTTTTGATCAGGTCTTCTTCACTGCGCCGACTGCGCTGCGCTGCCACGGCGAGCGCGCCGTATTCGAGGAAGGAGTCGGCGTCGCACAGATCGGCGATGTTCTCGCGCGCCGTGCGCTGACCCAAAGCGTGGCGCTTGGCAACAGCCTCGGCACGATGGGCGTCGAGCGTCGGTGCGTGGCGCGCAAGCACACGCTGCAGGTCGGCGCGCGGCGCCACCGTTGCGCTCGCCGACGCTGCCAGCGCCTGCACTGCAGCGGGCAGTTCCGGCCGTACCTGCGTGGTCAGCTTGAGCGTGGTCAGCACTTCACCTTCAGCCACCAGGTCGCCATCGGCATGGAATAACTCGCCGAGCACGCCGTCATGTTCGGCGCGAATTTCGTGCTCCATCTTCATGGCTTCCACCACCAGCAGCAACTCACCGGCGCGCACACTGGCGCCGGTCGGCACATACCACTGAACGATTTGCGCCTGCAGCGGGGAACGGATTTCAGTCATTCGCAGATTGTGCGACAGGCTTGGATGCCTGCGCGTCAAGCACGGGACAGAGCCATTGGCATCAGCCTTCGTAGCGCCCGAGTTTGTGCGCGAGTTCAATCGCTGAGGACACTTCCATTTTCTTGAAGATGTTGGCGCGGTGAAACTCGACCGTGCGCGCCGTGATGCCCAGATGGTCAGCGATGTTCTTGTTGTAGTGCCCCTTGAGCAACTCGTCGAGCACTTCACGCTCGCGCGGGCTCAGGCTGCTCAGCGCCAGGCGCAGACGGTGTGCCTGGCGCCGGTCATCGCTCAGGTTCGACGCGGCCGCCAGCGCCTGTTCTACCTTGTCCACCAGCACATTATTCTGGAACGGTTTTTCCAGAAAATCCCAAGCCCCGTTCTTGACCGCGGCCACCGCCATGCTGACGTCGCCGTGCCCGGTCAGGAACAGGATCGGCCAGGGGCAACCCAGGGTCTTCAATTCTTCAAACGTGGCCAGGCCCGAGAGCGGCTCCATGCGGATGTCGAGCAACACCACGGCCGGGCCCCAGTAGGGCAGGCGTGCACGCAAGGCTTCCAGAAAGAGATCGCCGCCGGCCCAGGTCTGCGCCTGGTGCCCACGCGAGTCGAACAGCCAGGCCAGTCCCTCGCGAAAGTCAGCGTCATCGTCAACGATGTGGATGGCCGGTGTCATGCGTGATTGTCCTTTCCTGGAGCGTCCCCGGTGCTCGCGTCCGACAAGGGCAGCCACAGGGTAAACCGGGCGCCACCCAGAACCGGATCACGCGCCACGTCGATGCGGCCGTGATGGGCTTCGAGCACCGAGCGGCAAATCGCCAGTCCCATGCCCATGCCATCGGCCGAGGCGCTGAAAAACGCAGCAAAGATCTGCTCGCGGTGCTCCTCATCCACGCCAGGACCGTTGTCGCCGACCACGATACCCGCCATGCCATCACCCATCTCAATCTGCACTTGCACCCGCCCCGCTGCGCCGCCCTGCTGCGCCCAGTGCAAGGCATTGGCCACCACGTTCTGCACCGCGTGCTCAAGCAACAGGGCATCGGCTTCGACCCACACCGGGGCGGCGCCAAGCAGCAGTTCCAGGATGACCTGGCGCTGCGTCAAGTGCTGCACCAGCGCACGACGCAAGAAGGCCACCAGATCGAGCCGCTGGCGCGACATTTCGCGCCGCCGCGCAAACGCATTGACACGCTGGATGATGCGCCCGGCCTTGTCCGAGAGCCGCTCCATGCGCTCAACCACCGGCAGCACCTCGTCGAGCTTGATGCGTCCGCTGCGCAGCCGGTTCATCAAACCATTGGCAAAACTGCTCAAGGCGCCCAGCGGTTGATTGAGTTCGTGCGCCAGCGTAGACGCCACTTCGCCCACGGCCACCAAGCGGCCCGAAGCCTGCAGCCGTTCCTGCTGGCGCGCTGCCATGCGCTCAGCACGCTTGCGCTCGCTGATGTCGAGCACCGAACTCATCCAGCCGATCTGTTCGCCGCTGGCCGTGTTCAACGGTGCTTCATGAATCAGTACATCGATCAGATGCCCGTCACGGTGCTGAAACTGCACTTCAACGCCATCCTCCTGCGTGCCCTGCGCGATGATGCCGCGGTGCACCAGATTGAGTTCATCGGCCTGCTCCGCCGGCCAGTAGGGCAGCGGCGTCGAGCGACCCACCAGTTCGGCGGCGCGGTAACCCACCATCTTGCAGAACGACTCGTTGACGTACAGGATCTTGCCGCTGCGGTCCCAGGCGCGCAGACCGATGGTGACTGAATTCTCCATCGCCGTTCGCAGCGCCACCTGGGCCTGGAACAGGGCCTGTACCTGCTGGCGTTTGATGAAGTCACGGCGCAAGACCCACAGGCTGACCAGCATGCCCGAGAGGAACAACAGCGCCACCAGAAAGAAGATGCGCGGCACGGTGGCCGCTGGCACGTCAAACGGTGTCACGGCAAGAAACAAATCGGTGCCCGGCAGGTTCATCGCGGCGCGAAAAAGCTTGCTGTCCGCACCCTCAGCGGGCTGCCCCTGCAACTCGTCAGCCACCAAACGCACCCGATGGTTTTGCGCAAACCAGGTCGGCACCAAGGCCACTGTCGCGCGCTGCAGCGACACCGCAGCGAGGTAGTTGCCGACAAACTGGCCACGGTCAAAAAACGGCACCGCAACCCAGACCACATCACTAAGTGAGCCGTTCGCCTGCAGCATCAAACCAGCGTAAGCCGAGCGCCGCAGGCCGCGCGTGGTCGCCTCCATGGTGGCCAGCGCCTGCGCATTGGCAGCCTGCGCCGCCCAGTCGCGCTGCCAGCGCTCAGGGCCACGCGCCTCATCCGCGCCCGGGCCTGCGGCCAACCAGCCGTGCGCGAGCACCACGCCCGCTTCGCGCCACAACAAACCACCCTGCATTGGGCCGTCATCACTTGCTGCGGCGCCGCGCACGGCTTGACGCGCCAATAGTGTCAGGTCGTCCTCCAGCCGGCGGAAGTGAAATTGCACACTTTGCTCCAGCCATTGCGCTTCGGCGGCGCGGCTGCGCGCCTCCTCGTCAGCCTCGAAGGTATTGAGGTAGAGCACCAACGCCACCACCGAAGCCACGAGCAACAACAACAAACCCAGCAACCAGAACAGCGCGCGCCGGTTGCGGCTGGCGTGACTGGGCATCGTCTGTTGCAACAAGGCAAAGTCGAGCGACTGGTCGGCAGGGGTGCTTGCGGATTCGGTCATGTTGGTTTGAATACCCTCGCATAATAGCCAGCATGTCAGCGCCTGACCTGCCTGCCTTCCTGCGTCGCCGTCAATATTTGCACGGCGCACTGGCCTGCACGCTGGCCGCGTCGCTGCCAAGCCGGTCGGCACAGGCGGCATCGGACAAAGCAGTCACGCTGCGTTTCTCGCATGTCGTGGCGCAGGAAACACCCAAGGGTCTGGCGGCGCAGCGCTTCAAGGCGCTGGTTGAGCAACGCTCGGGCGGTCGCATCCGGGTGCTGGTCTACCCGGACGGCCAACTCTACGGCGACCAGGATGAAATACAGGCGCTGCAACTCGGCGCGGTTGACATGCTGGCGCCTTCGCTCTCCAAGTTCGGGCGCATCGGCTTTCCCGAGTTCGAACTGTTTGACCTGCCTTTTCTGTTTGGCAATGTGGCCGACGTCAGGCGCATCACACAAGGGCCGCTCGGGCAGCGCCTGCTCGAGCGTCTGCGCCGTCAAGGTCTGATCGGACTGGGCTACTTTGACAACGGCTTCAAACAGATGAGCGCGAATCGCCCGCTGCTGGCTCCGGCTGATTTTGTTGGCTTGCGCATGCGTGTTCAGGCCTCGCGTGTGATTGCAGCGCAGATGCGCGCACTCGGTGCGCAGCCCGTGACGCTGGCGTTCAGCGAAACCCGGCGCGCGCTGGAAACCGGCGTGGTCGATGGCACCGAGAACCCGATCTCCAACTTCTGGACCCAGGGTATGCACGAGGTGCAGAGCGACCTCAGTCTGACCGAGCACGGCTATCTGGGCTACGCGGTGGTGGTGAACCAACGCTTCTGGCAA
Organism: uncultured beta proteobacterium; assembly: GCA_903896425.1. GTDB lineage: Bacteria > Pseudomonadota > Gammaproteobacteria > Burkholderiales > Burkholderiaceae_C > Rhodoferax. Next base: position 6,053 of record CAITXW010000036.1, read on the forward strand.
AGCCTGTCCGCTGCTGACAGCGCACTCGTTGGGCAAGCCCTGCGTGAGGCGCTGGCCTACGGCAACGACATCGCCGATGCGCAAAACGACAAGGCGCTGGCCGCCTTGCGCCAGTCCGGCACGACGCGCATTCATAGTTTGAGCCCGGCACAGCGAGCGCGGTTGCGCCAGACGGTCGAACCCGTGCACGCGGCACTGGCCAGCCGCATCGGCCTGTCCTGGATGGACGCCATGCGCGATGCGCTCAAGCAAAGCGCCAAGGGTTAACCCTAGCTGTTGAAGGCCACAGTTGCCAGCGCAGCGCAGAGGCCCTAACCTCGCGCTGTTCAATTGACCACCCTTTGTTTGGAGACCATTATGAAAATTAAATGTTTGCTTGCCAGCATGCTGCTGGCGCTAGGCCTGAGCGCCAATGCACAAATTGTTATCAAATTCAGCCACGTGGTGGCTACCGACACGCCCAAAGGACAGGCGTCAGAATTCTTTGCCAAGCGCGCCGGCGAACTGACCAAGGGCAAGGTAAAGGTCGATGTCTACGCCAACAGCCAACTCTACAAGGACAAGGAAGAGATGGAGGCACTGCAAATGGGTGCCGTGCAGATGCTGGCACCGTCCTTGGCTAAATTCGGCCCGCTGGGCGTGAAGGAATTCGAAGTATTTGACTTCCCCTTCCTGTTCGACAACACAGCAGACCTGCACAAGATCACGCAAGGCCCGGTCGGCGCGAGTCTGTTGGCCAAACTTGAGCCCAAGGGCGTCAAGGGCCTGGCGTTTTGGGACAACGGATTCAAGTCCTTCTCGGCCAACTCGCCGCTGAAGAACGTAGCCGACTACAAGGGCAAGAAGTTCCGCATCCAGTCCTCCAAGGTACTGGAAGAACAGATCCGGGCCTTGGGCGGCATTCCGCAGGTGATGGCTTTCTCCGAGGTCTATCAAGCGCTTCAGACGGGCGTGGTTGATGGCACAGAGAACCCGATCTCCAACCTGTTCAGCCAGAAAATGCATGAAGTGCAAAAGCACCTGACCCTGACCGAACACGGCTACCTGGGTTACGCGGTGATCGTCAACAAGAAATTCTGGGACGGCTTGCCAGCTGACGTCCGTGGTCAGTTGGAACAGGCCATGAAGGAAGCCACGGCACTGGCCAACACGGTTGCCAAGAAAGACAATGACGAGGCCCTCGAAGGCGTGAAGAAGGCCGGCAAGACCACCGTCTACACACCCACCAAGGAAGAGCGCATGGCACTGAAGAAGGTGCTGGTTCCGGTGCACGCCAAGATGGTTGATCGCGTTGGCAAGGACCTGCTCGAAGCGATCTACAAAGACACCGGCTTCGATCCCAAGAAGCTGTAATCGGCAAATCGCCAGGAGTACCGACCATGAAACTGATTGACCACCTGGAGGAATGGATCATCTCCTTCCTCATGGGGGGAGCGACGCTGCTGATCTTTATTTCGGTTCTGCATCGCTACCTTGCCAGTGCACCGATTCCGTATGTTCAGGACTGGATGCTTTCGCTCAACCTCAGTTGGGCACAGGAGCTGTGCATCATCATGTTCGTCTGGATGGCCAAGTTCGGCGCCGCCTATGGTGTGCGCACCGGAATCCACGTCGGCGTTGATGTGGTGGTCAACCGCCTGGAAGAAAAAACCCGGGCTCGGTTTGTACTTTTTGCCTTGCTGGCAGGCGCGCTGTTTACCGGTTCCATTGCCTACCTCGGAGCCCACTTTGTCTGGGAAAACGGCGGGCACCACGACATCCTTAAATGGCTACGGATCGATTTCGGTGACATTCCTGAAGGGCCCACCACACCGGATCTGGAGTGGCCAACCTGGATGGTGTACTGTGCCATTCCATTTGGCTCATCGCTGATGTCATTTCGCTTCCTGCAGGTGGCCTGGAAGTTTGCCAAAACGGGCGAACTTCCGCACCACGACCATGCCCATGTCGAAGGGGTTGAAGACGCAGCGCCGCTGGTCGGCGAAGTGCTGGCCGAGGGCGAAGAAATCACCCATGTCCACCTGGGCCAGTGTGACAAGGAATGGGCCAAGAGCCATCCCAAAGACGGAGGTACCAAGTCATGAATGCTTCCATTCTTTTTGGGCTATTGATCGCCCTCATGCTCACGGGCATGCCGATCTCGATCTCGCTCGGCCTGACGGTACTGACCTTTATCCTGACCTTCACGCAGGTGCCGCTGGAAGCGGTGGCACTCAAGCTGTTCACCGGCATCGAGAAGTGGGAAATCATGGCGATTCCCTTCTTCATTCTGGCCGGCAACTTCCTGACGCACGGTGGCGTGGCGCGGCGCATGATCAACTTTGCCACATCCGTGGTGGGGCACCTGCACGGCGGCCTGGCCCTGGCTTCGATTCTGGCTTGCGCCATGTTTGCCCTGGTCTGCGGCTCCAGCGTGGCCACCGTGGTGGCGATTGGCTCCATTGTGCTGCCAGCGATGGTGGCGCACGGCTACCCGATGGCCTTTGGTGCCGGCGTCATGATCACGGCCGGTTCGCTCGGCATCCTGATGCTGCCCAGTATTCCGAAGGTGATCTACGCCATTTCGACCAACACGTCGATCGGTGCGCTGTTCGTCGCTGGCCTGTTGCCCGGCATCATGCTGGCCTTCATGCTCGGCGTTGTGACCTGGTATATCGCCAAGAAGAACAACTACCCACGCATGAGGAAGGCAACCTGGATGGAACGCCTCAAGTTCTTCAAGGACAGCGTGTGGGGTCTGATGCTGGTGGTGATCATCGTCGGTGGCATTTACTCGGGTATCTTCACCGCAACCGAAGCGGCGGCGATGGCGGCGGTGTATTCCTTCTTCGTCTCGATCTTTATCTACAAGGACATGGGCATGAAGGACGTGCCCAAGGTGTTGCGCGACTCGGCCAATATGTCGGCCATGCTGCTCTACATCATCACCAATGCAGCGTTGTTCTCGTTTGTGCTGGCGAATGAAAACCTGCCGCACCGCCTGGCCGACTGGATCCTCGGCATGAACCTGGGTCAAAACGGATTCCTGTTTGTCGTCAACCTGATTTTGCTGGCCGCTGGTAACTTCATGGAGCCGTCGTCGATCATTCTGATCATGGCGCCGATCTTCTTCCCGGCCGCGATGCAATTGGGCATCAATCCGGTGCACTTCGGTATCCTGATCGATGTCAACATGGAAGTTGGTTTGTGCCACCCGCCGGTGGGGTTGAACCTTTATGTGGCCTCCGGCATCTCGCGCCTGGGTATCACGGAGCTAACGAAGGCGGTGCTGCCGTGGTTGGGAACCATGATCGTGTTCCTGGTCATCGTCACCTACTGGCCATGGCTGACACTGGTCCTGCCGCGGGCGCTGGGCATGCTGTAATCCATTGGGCGTGCGAGCTCAAAACCCAAAGCCCGGCTCTGGCCGGGCTTTTTTATCGATACAAGAATGTTGTCCACACTGATTTTTGTTTTTGTTTTTTGCGTGGTTGCCGTGCTGGTCTACATGGGCCGCTACAGCGGTCGCGTGCGATTCGAACAAACCCGGCTGATCGACGCGCCCGTGGCGGCGGTGTATGCCATGGTTGCCGATTTCCAGCAGTGGCCGCAGTGGAACCCCTGGCTGGCAAGCGCGTCAGGCGCTGAGGTGACGTTCTCCAGCAACGTCGATGGCAAGGGCAGTCGTTGTACTTGGGACAGCGCGACGATGGGCGCCGGAATGATTGAACAGGTGCGCCTGCAGGCACCTGAGCGCATTGAACAACTTGTGCGCTTGCGCCATCCGTTCACAGTTTCCGGACGGAGCACCTGGACTTTTGAAGAGCAGGATGGCAAGACCCGCGTCACCTGGGGTCTGCGTGGACGCGTTGCATTTTCGATGCGCGCCTTTGCCGCCACCGTGAAGGGCTCATTGACGCTTGATTGCCGCTTTGGGCTCGATCAACTCGCCAGCCTGCTGGAGCCCGCCAGCGCGCCACGCTACGAAATCATTCATCTGGGCGTGCGTGACGTCCCGGCCATCCGTTATGTTTACCGCCATTACCAGGGGAGCATCAACGGTTTGCTACAGGCGGTAGACGACATCACCGCCGAGCTGCGCCAACAATTGACAGCACAAGGTTTGGTGGCAGCAGGCGCACCACTTGCCATCTACTTCAAGACCAACATCAAATTGCGAACCACCAGTTGCAACGTCGGCATACCGGTAGCTACCCCGGATGATTTCGACGCCTTGCCGGTGCGCGAACTGGGCGCACACCGCGCCTACGTGGTGCAACTCAAGGGCGATCGCGCGGCGCTTGAAATCGCCTGGTTTTACGCCATGCAGCGCATGGTGGCCGAGAAAATTCAACCGGATCAACGCTTGCCGCCATTTGAGAGCTATCTTGGCGAAGACGGTGATGCAGCCGGAACTGCGCACGTAACCGAACTGTATTTGCCGGTGAGGCCGCCAGCCGCAGCCTGAATTCACAGAGGCTTTACGCAAGCCTCTGATAATCGCTGCCATGTTTGCCAAACTGAAGCCCACGCGCATCGTTGTACACAAGTGGCCCGGCACCCTGCTGGGCCTTTTCCTTTTTGCCGCACTGAGCAGCGCCCAGGCGCAGAACAAGGCGTCGGAGCCGGTCGCCGAGACAGAGCAACCCACGCCGGCCAAGTCGACGCCAGCACTACGCACCGCCGGCAAGCTCAAGCCGGTCACCATCACCGGCGCAGCCATCAACGAAACCGAAGACCGGCGCCAGTCCACCGCCAGCAAAATCATCGTCGGGCGTGACGAGATCGAGCGCTTTGGCGACAGCACCATGGGCGAGTTGCTCAAGCGCCTGCCCGGTGTCACGATGCCGGGGCGACCGGGGCGTGGCGGTGCGCCGCGCATGCGCGGTCTGGGTGGCGGCTACACCCAGATCCTGATCGACGGCGAGCCGGCAGCGCGCGGCTTCTCGCTCGATGAACTCTCACCCGAGCAGGTCGAGCGCATCGAAATCCTACGCGCGCCAACGGCCGAGACCGGCGCGCGCGCCATTGCCGGCACCATCAACATCATCACGCGCGGCGGCTACAGCAAGAAGCTCAACGACCTGCGCGTGGGCGCCAGTTTCGAGAACGGCAACACGCAGCCCGGTGCTTCCTGGACCCGCAATGACACGGCCGGGCCCTGGACCTACAACCTCTCGGTCTCGGCCCAGCAGCACGCGCGCAAGAACGACAGCGTGAGCGAAACCGTCGCCGAGAATCTGGACACGGGCGAACTCATCAACCAGACCGAGCGCAGCCTGTCCAACGGCAAGTACAACGGCATGCAGGTCAATGCGCGGCTGCAATGGCGCGGCGACGGCGGTGATGTGCTGGTGCTCAACCCCATGATCATTCATTCCGAGGGCAGCAGCGCCAGCAGTTCGACCCTGCTGCAAAGCGGTGGCATCACACCTTACGACAGCAGCGTGGGATCGGGCAACAGCCGGTTCACCAGTCTGCGCCTGGGCAGCCAGTGGACGCACCACTTGCAGGACGGCGGCAACTGGCTGGTAAGCGCCAACCTGAGCCAGAACGACTGGGACAACGCCGCGCTGCGCCAGAACTTCGGCGGTGCCGGTCCATCGCTTGGCATCTCCGACATCCAGTCAAAACAGCACGACCTCAACTTCAGCGTCAACGCCAAACTGACCAAGACCCTGGCTGAGGCGCACAGCCTGGTCAGCGGCGTCGAGTTGCAGACGAATCGTCGCACCGAAGTGGCCAGCACCCTGCAGGACGGCCAGTCGCCGCTGACCGAGTTCGACGGCAACCTCACGGCCTCCACGCTGCGTGCCGCGCTGTTCGCGCAGGACGAATGGTCGATCACGCCCAGGTTCGCGGCGCACGCCGGCCTGCGCTGGGAAGGCATCGCGACATCGGGCACACCCGCCGCCGGCACGCCAGACGTGAGCAACCGCAGCAGCGTGCTCACACCCTTGCTGCACGCGGTCTGGAAGTTGGACGACAAGGGACAGGACCAGATCCGCGCCAGCCTGACGCGCAGCTACCGCTCACCCAATCTGCAGGACCTGATTGCACGCCCGAGCATCAACTCCATGTTCCCGGGGCGCGGCGCCAACGAGGAGATCCACCCGGACCGCGCCGGCAACCCGGCGCTGCTGCCCGAACTCGCCAGCGGGCTGGACATTGCCATCGAGCGCTACCTGCCGGGCAGCGGCATGCTCAGCGCCAACCTGTTCTACCGCCGCATCAACAACCTGATGCGCAGCCAAACCACGCTGGAGACTGTCTCTTGGGCCGATGTGCCGCGCTGGGTGGCGCGCATGCAGAACGTCGGCGACGCCATCACGCAGGGCATCGAGCTCGAAGCCAAGTTCCGCGCCAGCGATCTGTGGCCGGATGCGCCGCGCGTTGACGTGCGCAGCAACATCAGCCTGTTTGCCTCGCGCGTGCAAGGTGTGAGCGCACCCGACAACCGGCTCTCGCAGCAACCCGACGCCACGGCCAATCTGGGTGCCGACTACCGGCTGCGCGATTCGCCGTTTAGCTTTGGCGGCAACCTCAACTGGACCCCCGGCTACACCACGCGCCTGAGCGATGACCAGCGCATCATCCAGGGCGCCAAGCTGGTGCTTGACGCCTTTGTGCTGTGGAGCATCAACCCGGGCAGCCAGTTGCGCGTTTCGCTGAGCAACCTGGCCGCGCGCGACTACGTGACGAACAACACGCTCGATTCGGTGAACAACGCCGGCCAGTCAGTGCGTGAGAGCGTGACCAGCACGGCGCCGTCCTGGCCCAGCCTGCAGGTGCGCTGGGAGCTCAAGCTGTAGACGTGAATTGGATCGGGTTGTGACGCGGCGGCATCGGTAATATACGTTTGTATATAAAATGGCGCATGGCAGTCGAAAGAATTCTGGAATGGTCTGGCTCATCAAAGCGGGATTTGATGGCGTTCCCGGACGAGATGCGTCGCGCTATGGGCTATGCACTGGGAGTAGCCCAAATGGGCGCCAAACATCCAGCGGCAAAACCCTGGAAAGGTGAAGGCGCAGGCGTACTCGAAGTTGTGGAGTCGCACGATGGCAATGCCTACCGCGCTGTATACACCGTCCGGTTTGCCAAGGCGATCTACGTCCTGCACTGCTTTCAGAAAAAGTCTCCCAGCGGCATCCGAACAGCCCGGAATGACGTCGAACTGGTTCATCAGCGACTCAAAGCCGCGCAGCAACACTACGAGGAACACCATGGTCAAGAAAACTAATCCGGTGGCAACCAGCGCCGAGGTTGAACGCAGCAGCGGCAATGTATTTGCCGATCTTGGCCTGGCCCAACCCGAAGAGCTCAAGACCAAACTTGTGCTCGCAGTGCGCTTGAACGAGCGCATCAAGACGCTTCATCTTAAACAGGCCGACATCGCCAAACTGCTGGGCATCGCCCAGCCCAACGTTTCGGCCCTGCTCAATTACCGGTTGGACAATTTCTCCTCAGAAAAACTGCTTGAATTCTTCAACGCGCTCGGCTACGACGTCGATTTTCTGATCCGTCCAGCGCCGCGTGCGCAGCGTGGCACAACGCAGGTCTTGATGGCGGCGTAGCGCACAAACTCTCATCTCACCTTACCCCGCCAGCAGCGCCGCGTTGCCGCCAGCGGCTGTGGTGTTGATGGTGATGGTCTGCTCGGCGCAGAAGCGGTACAGGTAGTGCGGGCCGCCGGCTTTGGGGCCGGTGCCGGAAAGGCCTTCGCCGCCAAACGGCTGCACGCCGACCACGGCGCCAATCTGGTTGCGGTTGATGTAGACGTTGCCGACATGCGCCGCGTGCGCCAGGATGTGCGCGCGCGAATCGATGCGGGTCTGGATGCCGATGGTCAGGCCGTAGCCGAGCGCGTTGATCTGCTCGATGACGTCCACCGGGTCGCCGCTCCAGCGCACGATGTGCAGCACCGGGCCGAAGATCTCGGTCTTCATCTCGGCAATGGACGTGATCTCGAAGGCTTGCGGCGCGATCAGGTTCGGCAGCGCAGGATTTGGCGCCGGCGCCAGCAGGGGCCTGGCTTCAGCGTGCAGGCGCTGCAACTGGCGCTGGATGCCGTCAAAGGCCTCGCTGTCAATCACCGGCCCGAGGTCGGTTGAGAGCAGCGCCGGGTCACCCGCTACCAGTTCTTTGGCCGCGCCCTGGATCATCTCGATCACGTGGTCGGCGATCTCGGCGTGCAGGCACAGCAGGCGCAGCGCCGAGCAACGCTGGCCGGCGCTGCGAAAGGCCGATTGCATGACGGCATCGCTGACCTGTTCCGGCAGGGCGGTGCTGTCGACCAGCATGGCATTGATGCCACCGGTCTCGGCGATCAACGGCACGATGGCGCCGTCTTTGGCGGCCAGCGCACGCTGAATAGTTTTGGCCACCACGGTCGATCCGGTGAACACGACACCGGCCACACCGTGTGCTGCCACCAACGCCGCACCCACGGTCTCGCCCGGGCCGTGCAGCAATTGCAGCGCATCTTGCGGCACGCCAGCTTCATGCAGCAGGCGCACCACTTCCAGCGCCACGCCGGGTGTCTGCTCGGCCGGTTTGGCCAGCACCGTGTTGCCGGTGGCCAAGGCGGCGGCAACCTGACCGGCAAAGATAGCGAGCGGGAAATTCCACGGACTGATGCAGACCCAGGCTCCGCGCGCGATCAGGCGCAGTTCGTTGCTCTCGCCCGTCGGCCCGGGCATCGCAATCGGCGCCATCACACGCTCGGCCTCGTTCGCGTAGTAGCGCAGGAAGTCCACCGCCTCGCGCACTTCGGAGACTGCATCGCCCCAGGTCTTGAAGGCCTCGCGCACCAGCAGCGCGCAGAACTTCGGCAGCTGCTCTTCGAGCGCATCGGCCGTGCGCCGCAACATGGCAGCGCGCGCGGCCACATCGGTCTTGCTCCAATGCTTGAAGCAGTCGGCGCTGCGCTGCACGGCACCGGCGACTGTCTGCGTGTCAAACACCGGCACAGCTGGCACTTGGACCACTTGGTAAGCAGCCAACAGCGGCTCACGCATGGCTTGCACCGTGAGGTCCAGACCTGCGCTGTTTTTGCGCGCCGGGCCGAACAGGTTCAGCGGCAGCGGCAATGAAGATTCGCCCTCGAGGCGCAGCGGCGAGATCAGCAACTCGTTGATGGCAACCGACTCATCGGCGAGCTGGTGCACAAAGGAAGAATTGGCGCCGTTCTCCAGCAGCCGTCGCACCAGATAGGCCAGCAAATCCTTGTGCGCGCCCACCGGCGCATAGACGCGACAGGCGATCAAGGGGTTCTTCAACACTTCGCGGTAAATGCCTTCGGCCATGCCGTGCAGGCGCTGCAACTCAAACGGCGCGCCACTGCGCGCCGCCATTTGTAAAACGGCGGCGATGGTCGACGCGTTGTGGCTGGCGAACTGCGGGTAAATCGCGTCGGGCGCGTCGAGCAGCACGCGGGCGCCGGCCAGGTACGAGATGTCGGTGTGGTGCTTGTGCGTGAAGACCGGATAGGCCGGCAGGCCGTTCTCTTGCGCGCGCTTGATCTCGGCGTCCCAGTAGGCACCCTTGACCAGGCGGCACATCAGGCGGATCTTGTACTGGCGCGCCAGACCGATGACGTGCTCGATCTGCTGCAGCGAGCGCGTCTGGTAGGTCTGCATCGCCAGACCAAAGCCACCCCAGTGCGCAAAGTGCTGCGCCACGCGGCTCACCAGCGCCTCAAACACTTCGAGCGACAACTCCAGCCGGTCCACTTCTTCTGAATCGATCGTGAGGTTGATGTTGGCCCGCGCCGCCTGCTCGCACAGACCCCAGACACGCGGCACCAGTTCATCGAGCACACGCGCGGTGTGCGCGTCCTCGTAGCGCGGATGCAGGGCGCTGAGCTTGATCGAAATGCCGTCGTTGACTTCGCAGGCACCGTTTGCTTGTGCATGACCTGCAATGAATGCAATCGCGTCCTGATAACTCGCGAGGTATTGCAGCGCATCCGCATCGGTGCGCGCGCCCTCTCCCAGCATGTCATAGCTGAATCTGAGCCCCCACGCTTGGCGCTGCGCGTCCTGCGCTGCCCCCCCTGGGGGCTGTTGCGCCTTGGGGCGGCCCGGCGCCGCAACGCTCAAATTTTTCATCTTGCGCCGCGCGGCATTTGCCTCGTCCATCGCCTCGGCAATGGTCTGGCCCAGCACGAACTGGCGCCCGAGCAATTGCACGGCGCGCAGCGTGGCGGCAACGACCGAACGCGCGCCGAGTTTGGCGAAGAGACCACTGGGCGCTTCGCTGTCGGGCAGGAACTTCTTGCTCATGGCAATCGCCGTGCTGGACAGGCGCGCCAGTGTCTTGTCACCCGCGCTGTGAAAGTCGGCGCGGCCCAACTGGTCGGCGGTGAGTGCAATTGCGGTCGCGGCGTCGGGCACGCGCAGCAAGGCCTCGGCCAGGCGCATCAGGGCCAGGCCCTCGGCGCTGGAAATCGGGTACTCCTTGAGCAGGCTCTCCATCGCCCAGAACGGCGGCGGGTTGGCGCGCACCGCCTGCACCCAAGGGGTTGCGACCTTGGCGACGGCGACCCAGTCGAGAGCGCGACTCAGCGAACCCAGGTGCTGGGCAACGATTTCGGCTTCGGGACGGTAGGGGAAAGGCAGGCGCACGGCAAGCTCCGGTCAATTGAGACAGTCGCTATGTTCCCTGCTTTCTAAACGAGTTATTCACTGAATATTAATCTTTTCTCAGATTTATATTCTGCAAAAGTGACCTCTTCAATTGCGGTATTTGTCGCACAAGGCCTGACTGGCGGCGCGAAACAGGCCCAGGTCGCTGCCCACCGCGACAAAGGTAGCGCCCATGTCCAGGTAACGGCGTGCGTCGGCTTCCACCGGTGCCAGAATGCCGCTGGCTTTGCCACAGGCTTTGGCGTCGGCGAATATCGTCGCAATAGCGGCTTGCACATCGGGGTGCGCGGCGTTGCCCAGATGCCCCATTCCGGCAGCCAGGTCGGAAGGTCCGACAAACAAACAGTCGACGCCGTCAATCGCGGCAATCGCGCGCGCCGCAGCCACACCGGCATTGCTTTCAATCTGCAGCATCACGCACATCTGATCGTTGGCGCCCTTGAAGTAGTCGGCCACCGTGCCGTAGCGGTTGCTGCGCTGGGACACCGAGACACCGCGCATGCCCTGCGGCGGGTAACGCGTGGCGGCTACGGCGCGACTTGCTTCTTCGACACTTTCAACAAAAGGCACGAGGAAGTTGTAGAAACCGGCATCGAGCAGGCGCTTGATTTCAACCGGGTTATTGCTTGATGGCCGCACCACCGGCGCACTGGCACTGTCTTTGAGCGCCATCAGTTGCGGAAGGTAAGTGCCCATGTCGTTGGGCGAGTGCTCGCCGTCGAGCAGTATCCAGTCAAAACCAGCCAGACCCAGCACCTCGGTGGTGATGGCGCTGCACAACGATGACCAGCAACCAATGAGTTTCTTGCCCGCAAGCAGGTCACGCTTGAAGCTGTTCGGGAACGATTGGTAAGGAGTGACTGGATTCATGCTTGTTCCATTGGTTGAATTGGTAACGGCAAACGAAAGCGGCACCGACTGCCCGACGAATTGGATGCGATCTTTGCAGCGCTCAGGTCAAGCCGCTTGCGGGTAGAAGAAAGCGCGCTGCGTCTGACGCACCGGCACGCCCTGCACGACAGCGCCGATGGCCGCGATGTGCTCGGGCGTGGTGCCGCAGCAGCCCCCGACAATGTTGACCAACCCATCAGCGGCAAACTCGCGTAGCAGGCGACTGGTGTCAGCTGGTGTCTCATCAAAGCCGGTCTCGCTCATCGGATTGGGCAGGCCGGCGTTGGGGTAGCAGCTGATAAAAGTATCGCCTGCCACGCGTGCCAGTTCCTGCAGGTAGGGCCGCATCAGCGCGGCGCCGAGCGCGCAGTTCAGGCCGACCGCAAGCGGGCGCGCATGGCGCACGCTGTACCAAAAGGCGGTGACGGTCTGGCCTGAGAGGATGCGCCCGGAGGCGTCGGTTACGGTGCCGCTGATGATCAGCGGCAGGCGCTCACCGGAGGCTTCAAAATATTCGTCGATGGCAAACAGCGCCGCCTTGGCGTTGAGCGTGTCAAAGATGGTTTCCACCAACAGCGCGTCGGCGCCACCCTGCACCAGCGCCTCGACCTGCGCGTAGTAGGCGGCGCGCAATTGCTCGAAGTCCACATTGCGCGCGCCGGGGTCGTTCACATCCGGGCTGATGCTGGCGGTCTTGGGCGTGGGACCGAGCGCGCCGAGCACAAAGCGCGGCTTTTCCGGGGTCGAAAACTTGTCGCAGGCTGCACGCGCCAATTGAGCTGAGGCCAGGTTCATCTCCGGCGCGAGATCGGCCATGTCGTAGTCGGCTTGGGCAATTGAAGTAGCGCCAAAAGTATTGGTCTCGATGAAATCGGCGCCGGCTGCCAGGTAGCGCTCATGGATGCTGCTGATCACATCGGGGCGTGTCAGCGACAGCAACTCGTTGTTGCCTTTGACGTCCTTGAGCTGACCTGGGGTTTTGCCAAAATCCTTGAAGCGCTCGCCACGGTACTGCGCTTCGCTGAGCTTGAAGCGCTGGATCATCGTGCCCATGGCGCCGTCGAGCACCATGATGCGCTGGTGCAATATCGCCGGCAATGCCTGGGCACGGGTGTATTCGAGTGATTTCATAGGGCGCTATTGTAGAAAGCCGACTGCCAGCGCGGCGCGAGGTGGGACAATCCCTGCTTGCCGCGTGCCAGCAGCACCGCTCCCTCCAACCGCCGTTAGCGAACCCATTTTGTCAATCCAGCGCATTCTTCAGCAAGTCTTCGGCTATGGTGCTTTCCGCGGCCCGCAGCAGGCCATCATCGAACATGTCACCGGCGGCGGCGACGCACTGGTGCTGATGCCCACCGGCGGGGGCAAGTCGCTGTGCTATCAGATTCCGGCACTCGCGCGGCAACAGGCGGGTCACGGCGTCACGGTCGTGATCTCGCCGCTGATCGCGCTCATGCACGACCAGGTTGGCGCCTTGCACGAGGCCGGCGTCAGCGCCGCTTTTCTGAATTCCACACTCAGCGGCGAAGAGGCGCAGCAAATTGAACGGCGCCTGTTGCGCGGCGACATGACGCTGCTCTACGCCGCGCCGGAACGCGTCACGACACCGCGCTTTCTGGCGCAAATGGATTCGCTGCAGGAGCGCGGCTTGCTGAGCCTGTTCGCCATCGACGAGGCGCATTGCGTGAGCCAGTGGGGCCACGACTTCCGGCCCGAGTACCGCGCGCTGACCGTGCTGCACGAGCGCTACGCCAGCGTGCCGCGCATTGCGCTCACCGCCACCGCCGACACGCTGACACGCGCCGACATTCTGGAGCGCCTGCAACTGCAGGATGCGCGCCAGTTCGTCAGCAGTTTTGACCGGCCCAACATCCGCTACACCATCGTCGAGAAGCGCGAGGCCACGCAGCAACTGCTGCGTTTCATCTCGAATGAGCACATGGGCAACGCCGGCATCGTTTACTGCCAGTCGCGCAAGCGGGTGGAAGAGATCGCCAACCTGCTATGTGACGAGGGCATTGCCGCGCTGCCGTATCACGCCGGGCTTGACAGCAAGGTGCGGCAAGCGAACCAGGACCAGTTTCTGCGCAGCGAAGGCATTGTGATGGTGGCAACCATTGCCTTTGGCATGGGCATCGACAAGCCCGATGTGCGCTTTGTCGCGCACCTGGACATGCCCAAAAACATCGAGGGCTACTACCAGGAAACCGGACGCGCCGGACGCGACGGCGAGCCGGCCGATGCCTGGATGTGCTACGGCCTGCAGGACGTGGTGAACCAGCGCCGCATGATCGACGAGAGCCCGGCCGAAGAGGAGTTCAAGCAGGGCCTGCGCGGCAAACTCGACGCCCTGCTGGGACTGGCCGAGGCCACCGACTGCCGTCGCGTGCGCCTGCTTGCCTACTTCGGCGAAGCCAGCACGCCCTGCGGCAACTGTGACAATTGTTTGCAGCCGCCGGATGTGTGGGACGGCACCGACGCGGCGCGCAAATTGCTCAGCACGATTTACCGCGTGCAGCAATCAGGCGGCATCAGCTACGGCACAGGGCACATCATGGACATCCTGCGCGGCAAGCCAACCGAGAAGGTACTGCAGCGTGGCCACGAGCGCTTGAGCACCTTCGGCATCGGTGCTGGCTTTACGGAAGCGCAGTTGCGCGGCGTGCTGCGCCAGTTGATCGCAATCGGCGCCGTGGCAGTGGACGGCAGTGCCTTCAACACCTTGCAACTGACCGACGCCTCGCGCGCTGTGCTCAAGGGAGACGTGGCGGTGCAACTGCGCCAATCGGTCTCAACGCCGACCCAACGCAAGGCCAAGCGCACACCGGCCAAAGCAACGCCCAAGGTGCCGGCCTCGCTCGACACAAAGGGCGAGCGCCGTTACCTGGCGCTCAAGGCCTGGCGCGCGGAAGTGGCCGGCGAGCACAACCTGCCGGCCTATGTGATCTTTCACGACGCAACCCTGGCGGCGATCGCCGAGCGAGCGCCGCAGTCGCTCGACGACCTGCAGGGCATCAGCGGTATCGGCGTCAAGAAGCTCGAAGCCTATGGAGCCGAGGTGCTGCGCGTGGTGGGTAGCGTCTGAAGGCGGGTTTCGCGTCAAAGTGACGTCCGACCCCGTATTACGCCTTCGGCTTCATACGGGCTACACAGGTTCAAGCGCAGAGTGGCAGATCCGTAGCCCGTATGGAGCGCAGCGCAATACGGGGTCTGCAACGGTGAGCGGTCCCGTATTACGCCTTCGGCTTCATACGGGCTATACCGGTTCAGGCACTTCGCGGCAGCGTCATCGTGAAACGGGTCAGGCCAGCATCGGACGTCACCGCAATGCTGCCGCCATGCGCCAGCACGATCGAGCGCGTGATGGCCAGGCCCAGACCGGTACCTTCGCTGGCGCGCTGGCGCGAGGGGTCAACGCGGAAGAAGCGGTCAAAGACGCGTTCCAGAAATTCATGGGCAATGGTGTCGCCCTGGTTTTCCATGGCGATCAATACCTGATCCGCATCGGCGCTGATCTGCACGCGCACGCTGCTGCCGGCATTGGCGTGGCGCACCGCGTTGGACAGCAGGTTGCCCAGCGCGCGGCGCAGCATCAGGCGGTCGGCGCTGATTTCAGCGTCGCCTTCCAGCATGAGCGTGATGCCCTTTTCTTCCGCCACCGCATCGTAGTAGTCAAACAGCGCGCGCACCTCGGAGCCCAGTTGCAGGGTCTCGCGATGGGGCACGACCAGACCGTTCTCGGCTTTGGCCAGCAGCAGCATGTCGGAGATCATGCGCGCCATGTGCTCGAACTCCTCTGCGTTTGATTCCAGAATGCTGCGGTAGTCGTCGGCGTTGCGCGCGCGTGACAGGGCGACCTGGGTCTGCGTCATCAGGTTGCTGACCGGCGTGCGCAGCTCGTGCGCGATGTCGGATGAAAAATCCGAGAGCCGCAAAAACGCTTCTTCGAGCCGCGCCAGCATGTCGTTGAGCGACTGCGCCAACTCAGCCAACTCCAGCGGCACCGACTCAACCGGCAGACGCTGGCTCAACTGCTGCGCCGTCACCACCTGGGCCTGCTCACGCATGGCGCGCAAAGGGGCCAGGCCGCGGCGCGCCGCAATCCAGCCCAGCACGCCGGTCAGCGCGGCTGCGCCGGCGACAAACAGCCATAGCGTGCGCAAAAACGATCGCATGTAACTCTGGTGGTGCGCAATGTCGGTGGCCACCGCTATCGTGACCCGGCTTTGCTCGCTGATACCGGTGGCGACCTCGGCGGCAATGCCGCGATAGGTCTGCGCGCCCAGCGTCCAGATCTGGGGTCGCAGCGCACTGTGCTGCGCGCTGGCCGTGATCAAGGCCGGTGCAAAACCGGCGTTCGGCGTGGCAAACAGCACCGCCTGATTCGTGCCGATCAGCAGCACTTCGAG
>CAITXW010000037.1 GCA_903896425.1 uncultured beta proteobacterium
CATCATGAAATGCATCTTGCGCAGGGCAAAGTAATGAAACTTGAAACTCAGACTGGGCGTGATGTAGGGGTTGGGCTGCTGCTCGTGCGTCAGCGCAATGTTCAGCCCCACACTCATGGCCCCCATCTCGTGCGCGCCGCGGTTCGCCGCTTCCATGATGCCGGGTCCGCCGCCGGTCGCAATGAACAACTGCTCGTCACAGGGCCGGTTCGCGCTGTAGCCCGCGACCAGCCTGGCAAACAGGCGCGCCTGCTCGTAGTAATGGGCGTTTCGCATCTGCCGCTGCGCCAGTGCCAGTGCGCTGGCGTCCGTACCAGTCTGCGCGGCTTGCAGGGTGGCCTGCGCCGTCTCCAAGGAAGGGAAACGCGCGCTGCCAAAAACAACGACGGTGTTCTCGATGCCCTGCTCGGCCTGGTCCAGATCGGGCTTGAGCATTTCCAGTTGAAAGCGGATCCCGCGCGTCTCGCGCCGCAGCAGGAATTCGGGGTCGGAAAAAGCGAGGCGGTAGGCGTCCGCCTCCAGCGCCTTGCCCTGGTCCGCATGGTTTTGCAGTTCGGCCCAGGCGTCGGCCAGACGCCGCTCGGTCAGGTGTTCGGTCTTGCTCATGGCGTGCTCAGCGCGGCTCGGACAATTGACCCTGCGCCGCGCTCGGCGCCAAGGGGGCCGGTGCAGCGGCCGGCTGCTCCAGCACGGGACGCACATCGTCAACAAAGTACTCGGTCTCGCCGAAGCAGGACGAAGGGATGAAACGGTGCTGCTCGTAGTTCAGCACCACGCGTTGGCCAGCCATGCGATTGATTCGCTGCGCCACCGCCTCGTCGCGCACCGTGAAGTCGAACTTCTCGGGGATCGCGCCGGGCATGGTGACCATGGCAATCTCACCTTCCCAGGTCTTGCACAGCCAGCCCTTTTTTGACAGCTTCTGCACATAACCGGCGCGCTCGCCTTGCGAGTAGCTCCAGTTCAGGGTCAGCCAGATCCAGCCACTGGCCAGCAGCAGCAAGGCGACGAGGAAGATCAGAAGGAAACGCAGGATTTTTGATTGCATAAGGTTTACCTTGTTTTGCGCCAGTTTGACAAATTGACATCAACTGCGCTGACGCACCGCCTCGTACAGGCAAACGCCACTGGCCACCGACACATTCAGGCTCTCGACAGCGCCACGCATCGGGATACTGACGAGCTCGTCACAGGTCTTGGCCGTGAGCTGACGCATGCCCTCACCCTCGGCGCCCAGCACCAGCGCCACCGGACCCCGCAGATCGGCCTGGTAGATCGTTTTGTCTGCCGCATCGCTGGTACCGATGATCCAGATGCTGCGTTCCTTGAGTTCGTTCAGGGTACGCGCCAGATTCGTCACCATGAAGTAGGGCACAGTCTCGGCCGCACCGCTTGCGACTTTTGCCACGGTGGCGTTGATGCCGGCAGCATGGTCCTTGGGCGCGATCACGGCGTGAACACCCGCACCATCGGCCACACGCAGGCAAGCGCCCAGATTGTGCGGATCGGTCACACCGTCGAGCACCAGGATCAGCGGCGCTTCGCGCTCGGTCGGCTGCAACAGCGCCTGCGCGGCTTCAAGATTTTCCAGCAATTCGTCAAGTGAAGTCACTTGGGCTAGCGCCTGCGCCCGCGCTGCCACGCCTTGGTGCCCGTGACTGCCGCAGAGCTTGGCCAGGCGCATGCCGTCGGCCTCGATCACGCGCACCCCGGCCTCGTTGGCTTTCTCCAGAAACTGGCGCATGCGGGCATCACGGCGCGTCGGGTCGGCATAGATTTCGACGATCGATTGCGGCGCAGTTTTCAAACGTACGCCAACGGCATGAAAGCCGAACAGGACTTTAGGAGAGGACATGACGCGATTATCGCGGGTCGCAGGACCACTGACACCCCTGCCACCCTGATTTTGACCCTCAAAATCACCCTTTTGGGGGATGGTCAGACGGCAATCGCTTGGTAAAAATAGCGGGAACGATCGTACTTAGCCAAGGCCTCCATCCGGCAGATACACCATGAAAGCTGCGGCAGCGCGATCGTTACCCCTTTTTTTCCTCGAGAGCCCAGCATGAACCTTATCCGCACCGTGCTCACCTTCAGCGCAGTTCTGCTAATTGGCACGACTGTCTGCGCAGCGCCCGCCAGCGAGGAATCAGTTGAAGCCTTGCTCGAAGTAACCCGAGTGCAATCAACCGTCGCGTCAATGGCCACCGAGTACGAGGAAATCATGCGCCAAGGCTTGGAGCAATCCTTTTATAGCCACAACATCAGCGTCGCCCAACAAAAGGTTCTGGACCGCATGGTTCCCCAGTTTGCAGCGATGTTGCGCGACGAAATGGATTGGGGAAAACTCAAACCAATGTATATCGCGCTTTACCGGGAAACCTTTGATCAGAGCGAAGTCAATGAGCTGATCGAGTTTTACAAAAGTGCGCCCGGCCAAGCCTTCGTCAAAAAAATGCCCATGCTTACGCGCAAGACCATGGCCTTGACGCAGTCGCACATCCAGGCCCTGGTTCCAAAGATCAAGACAGCCGTAGCAAGCGCTCTGGTCGAAGCCAGGAACGCAAACTAAAGCTTAATCGGCAGCGGGTGGCGGCTTGCCCAGCAGCGAGCTGCCCAATATTGCGGCCCGGCACGCGCGAAATCCGGGAAAATGGGGGCACATTCGCATTGATCGAAGAAAGCCCCCATGACCGACACCACGCCAAGACCCACCCTGCCCGACCACCTGTCAACTGATCCGCGCAGTCCTTTTCACATTGCCGCCGTCTTCGAGCACGACATTGGCATCCGTTTCAACGACAAAGACCGCTTCGACGTCTCGGAGTACTGCGTTAGCGAGTCCTGGATCAAAGTTCCCGCCGGCAAGACGCTGGACCGCAAGGGGCAGCCCCTGCTGATCAAACTCAAAGGCAAGGTCGAAGCCTTTTACCGCTGATTCAGCGCGCCAGAGATTGACGCAGCATGGCCCGCGACCCCCGCTTTGACATCCTGTTCGAGCCGCTGAGAATCGGCCCGGTTGTCGCCAAGAACCGTTTCTTCCAGGTACCGCACTGCAACGGCATGGGCCACGCCATGCCTCAGGCGCACGCAGCCATGCGTGAAGTCAAGGCCGAAGGCGGCTGGGCCGTCATCTGCACCGAAGAGTGCGAGATCCACCCCTCGGGCGACGTCTCGCCCTATGTCGAAGCGCGCCTGTGGGACGAGCACGACATACCGGCG
The DNA here is from genome assembly GCA_903896425.1 of uncultured beta proteobacterium. Taxonomy (GTDB): domain Bacteria; phylum Pseudomonadota; class Gammaproteobacteria; order Burkholderiales; family Burkholderiaceae_C; genus Rhodoferax. The sequence continues at coordinate 3,223 of CAITXW010000037.1, forward strand.
CTGCGCCTGATGTGCGACAAGGTGCACGCGCACGGCGCGCTGGCCGGCATCGAACTCACACACAACGGCCCGACCGCCTCCAACCTGTACTCGCGTGAAGTGCTGCTGGCACCTTCGCACCAGCCCAGCAAATACGGCTACCCGGCGCAGGCGCGCGCCATGGACAAGCGCGACATCGCCGACTACCGGCGCTGGCACCGCAACGCCGCGCTGCGCGCCAAAACGGCCGGCTTTGATTTGATCTACGTCTACGCCGGCCACGATCTGTCGCTGGCCATGCACTTTCTGCAAAAGCGCCGCAACCAACGCACCGACGAATACGGCGGCTCTCTGGAAAACCGCGTGCGCCTGCTGCGTGAAGTGCTGCAGGACACGCGCGAAGCCGTTGGTGACACCTGCGGTGTCGTGCTGCGTTTTGCCACCGAGGAATTGCTCGGCGACGGCGGCGTCACCACCTCCGAGGCGAAAGAGATCGTGCACATGCTGGCCGATCTGCCGGACCTGTGGGACGTCAATCTGGCGGCCTGGTACAACGATTCCGTGCCCTCGCGCTTTGCGCCCGAAGGCGCGCAGGAGCCTTTCATCAACTGGGTAAAAAAAGTCACGAGCAAACCGGTAGTCGGCGTCGGTCGTTTCACCTCACCCGACACCATGGTGTCACAAATCCGGCGCGGCATCCTGGACATGATTGGTTCGGCGCGACCCTCGATTGCCGACCCCTTTTTGCCGAAGAAGATCGAGGAAGGCCGCATTGACGATATCCGCGAATGCATAGGCTGCAACATCTGCGTCTCAGGCGACAACACGGTGACGCCGATCCGCTGCACGCAGAACCCGACCATGGGCGAAGAGTGGCGCAAGGGCTGGCATCCGGAGCGCATTGCGCCGCGCAAGTCTGCTGCCAAGGTGCTGATCGTGGGCGCCGGCCCCACCGGCCTGGAAGCCGCGCGCGCCCTGGGCCAGCGCGGCTACGAAGTGCACCTGAGCGAAGCCATCAGCGAACTCGGTGGCCGTGTCAGCCGCGAGTCGCGCCTGCCCGGTCTGGCTGAGTGGGCACGGGTGCGCGACTGGCGCGTCGGACAAATCCGCGTCATGCCCAATGTGCACGTCTACCAGGGCAGCGCGATGGGCGCGCAGGACGTGCTGGACTTCGGCGCCGAACACGTGCTGCTGGCAACGGGTTGCCACTGGCGGCGCGACGGTTATGGCCGCAGCAACGGCATGGGCATCGCGGGCTTTGAACACAGCCGCATCTTCACGCCCGACGACATCATGGACGGCATCATTCCGGACGGCCCGGTCGTGGTGTTTGACGACGACTATTTTTATTACGCCAGCACCATTGCCGACAAGCTGTGCGCCGAGAAGCGCGCCGTCTACTACGTCACGCCCGATGACAGCATCGCCTCCTGGAGCGCCAACACGCTGGACTACCGCCACATCCAGGCACGCATGCATGCCCTGGGCGTCCAGCAGATCGTTGCCAGCAACATCCAGTCGTTCAAGGGCGATCGGGTCGTGCTGGAGCACGTCTGGTCGGGCAAGGTTTCCGAACTGGCCTGCGCCGCCGTTGTCAGCATCACGGCACGCCTGCCGCATGACGCGCTGTACCGCGATCTGCTGGCGCAGGAGAGTACGTGGTCAGCGGCAGGTATCAAGAGCGTGCAGTGCGCCGGTGATGCGCTGGCGCCTGGCCTGATCGCGCACGCCGTCTATGCCGGCCATCGTTACGCCCGTGAGCTTGATGAAGCGCCGGTGGGCGATGTGCCGTTTCGGCGCCACCTGCACACCAGCTTCACGTGAGTCAGCGGCGCCTCAGCCCACGCTGGCGCGCTTGGCGCGTTCGCAGGCCAGCAGAATGCGCTCGGGTGTGGCCGGCGCAATCAGATCAACGCGCGCCTTGTGTCCGGCAGACGCGCTGACCGCATCGCGCAGCGCAAAGAACACCGACAGCGCATTCATCAGCGGCGGCTCACCGGTGGCCTTGCTGCGATACGGCGTGGGCCGCACGTTGCGGCCGTCAAACAGGCTGACCTTGAAGTGCTCGGGCACATCGCTGGCAACCGGAATCTTGTAGGTGCTCGGGCCGTGCGTGAGCAGCTTGCCCTGCTTGTCCCAGATGCACTCTTCCATCGTCAGCCAACCCATGCCCTGGATATAGCCGCCTTCGATCTGACCCTTGTCGATCGCCGGGTTGATGCTCGTGCCCACGTCGTGCACGATGTCCACCGCCTTGAGCCACCACTCTCCGGTACGGGTATCGATCTCCACTTCGCTGACAGCCGCGCCATAGCAGAAGTAGTAGAAGGCGCGCCCCTGCAGCGTCATGAAGTCGTACTTGATATCCGGCGTCATGTAGAAGCCCGTGACGCTCAAGCCAACGCGATCAAGCCAGGCCTGCTTGACCACGGTCGGCCAGGGCACTGGCGACTTGCCAGGGGCGCTGGCGAACCCACCGCGCAGGTCTACCGCTGCCGGCTCACACCCCAGCAATCGCGCCGCCACCGGGCGCAAGCGCGCGCGCATCTGCTCGCAGGCGTTGTTGATGGCCGCACCGTTGATGTCGGCGCCACTGGAAGCCGCTGTTGCGCTGGCGTTGGGCACTTTCTGCGTGTCGGTGCCGGTCACGCGCACCAGATCGACGCTGATGCCCAGACCATCGGCTGCCACCTGCGCCATTTTGGTGTTCAGACCCTGTCCCATTTCGGTGCCACCGTGGTTCACGCTGACAGAGCCGTCCTGGTAGATGTTGAGCAAGGCGCCGCCCTGATTGAGCATGGTGGCGGTAAAGGAGATGCCAAACTTGAGAGGCACCAGCGCCACGCCGCGCTTGCGGTACTTGCTCTGGGCATTGAACTGCGCCACGGCCGCGCGGCGCTCGCCGTAGCCTGCTTCCAGCGCCACCTGGTCGATGACCTGGTCGCCAACCCAATCCTCGATCGGCTGGCCGTATTGCGTCGTCATGGAAGCCGCGTCGCCCGAAACAGCCGGGTCGCGGTACAGGTTGATGCGGCGCACTTCCAGCGGGTCCTTGCCCAGTTTGTGTGCAATCTCCTCGATCACGGTCTCGATGCCGAACATGCCCTGCGGGCCGCCAAAGCCGCGAAACGCGGTGGCGCTTTGCATGTTGGTCTTGCAGCGGTAGCTGATGATTTTCAGATTGGGCAGGTAGTAACAGTTGTCGATGTGCAGCAGGGCGCGGTCGTTGACCGGGCCCGAGTAATCGGTGCTGTAGCCGCAGCGCGAAGCCAGTACCACATCGACACCCAGGATGCGTCCCTCGTCGTCGAAGCCACAGTCGTAGTCAATGCGGAAGTCATGCCGTTTGCCGGTGATCATCATGTCATCGTCACGATTCACACGCAGCTTGACCGGGCGCTGCAGTTTGAACGCCGCCAGAGCCGCGCTTTGCGAGAAGATGCTGGAGTTACCCTCCTTGCCGCCAAAAGCGCCGCCCATGCGCCGGCAGATCACTTCCACATCATTGACCGACAGGTTCAGCGCCGAAGCAGCCTCGCGCTGGTTGCCATCCGGGTGCTGGGTCGAGACATAGAGCGTGAGTTGACCGTCCTCGCGCGGCACGGCGTAAGCAATCTGGCCTTCGAGATAAAACTGTTCCTGCTGGCCGCATTCGGTGCGGCCTTTGACACGGTGCGGCGCACCGGCGATGGCCGCATCCGGCGCGCCACGCGTGATGCCCTTGGAGGGCATGACGAAACTCTGCTGCGCCAGTGCCGCGTCGATCGTCAGAATCGCTGGCAACTCCTTGACCGCCACCTTGGCGCCCTTGGCAACCTCACGCGCGCGCAGCATGCTGCGCGCCACCACCAGCGCCACGGCTTGGCCGATGAACTCGACCTTGCCCGTGGCCAGAAACGGATCGTCATGCACGATCGGGCCGCAGTTGTTCTCGCCGGGAATGTCACTGGCGGTAAAGACGGCCACCACCCCGTCCTGCGCCAGCAGGGCGGCGCGGTCAATGCCTTCGCCGATCAGTTCACCGTGCGCTACAGGTGACAAGACAAGGGCGGCGTAAAGCGTGCCGCGCAATTCGGGAATGTCGTCGGTGTAAGTCGCTTGTCCGGTGACGTGCAGCAGAGCCGACTCATGCACCAATTCGCGGCCCAGTTCGGCCGGCGTCATCAAGTCTTGGGCTAACAGCGGTGCGTTCATTTGACGGCCTCCAGCGACGTGGCTTCTTCAACAAACTGCAGCACCAGATTGCGTGCCAGTAGCGAGCGGTAAACCCAACTCGCGCGCAGACCGTCACGCGCGGTGAAGCTGGCGCTGATCGCCTGATCGAGTTCCTCGGCGCTCACCTCCTCCGGTGTGCGACCGTTGATCAGCGCTTCGAGCTTGGGCGCCCGACAGGGCGAAGGCGCCAAGCCGTTGTAGGCCAGTCGCACCTGCGTGAAACGACCGTCCTGCAATTGATAGCGCATGGCGCAGCAGGTGGCGGAAATATCCTGGTCAAAGCGCTTGCTGACCTTGTGCGCGCGAAACACTTCGCCCGCTGCGGGCTTGGGCAAATTAACGGCAACGATGAACTCGCCGCCCTGCAGCGCGTTCTTCTTCTGGCCGGTGTAGAACTGCTCCAGATCGAGCGTGCGCGTGGCCTCACCCCGGCGCAATTCCAGTGTGGCTCCGAGCGCCAGCAAACAGGGCATGCTGTCGCCGATCGGTGAGCCGTTGGCGATGTTGCCCGCCAGCGTGGCAGTGGAGCGGATCGGCGGCGAACCAAAGCGGCGCAGCACCTCAGCAAAGTCCGCATAGGCCTGTGCCACCAGCGTCAGAACCTCGTTCAGTGACACCTGCGCGCCGATGCGCCAGAACGCGCCTTTGTCGTCCACCTGGCGCAGTTCACTCACATTGCCGAGGTAAACAAGGCCCTGCGGCCGCGCAAACTGCTTGTTAACCTGCAGACCGATCTCGGTGCTGCCAGCCAGCAGCGTAGCCTGCGGGTGCGCCAGCAGATAGTCAGCGAGCGCCGGCAGCGTCGTGGGAGCAAAGAAATCCTGACCCGGCGCCGTGAACAAAGCTGCCGGCTCACGGCTGGCACGCAGTTGCAGCAACAAAGCCCGATCAGCCTCATCGTCGAGCTTGATCTGATCGGGCGCTGCCGCGCTGGCCTGCAGTGCCGCATCAATGATCGGCTTGTAACCCGTGCAGCGGCACAGATTGCCGCTGAGCGCATCGATGACTTCGCTGCGGCTGGGCTTGCTAACCGTCTGCATCAAACCGGTCAGGCTCATTACGATGCCGGGCGTGCAAAAGCCGCACTGCGTACCGTGACTCTCGGCCATCGCCTCCTGCACCGGGTGCAGTTTGCCATTGGCGCGCTGCAGGCTTTCGACCGTCTTGAGCGACTTGCCATTCAATGTGGGCAGCAGTTGCAGGCAGCTGTTAACCGGCAGATAGTTCACGCTGGCGCCGTCGCCGCTGAGTTCGCCCACCAGCACCACACAAGCGCCGCAATCGCCTTCGGCGCAGCCTTCCTTGGTGCCGCTGCGCCCCAGGTGTTCGCGCAGATAGTCCAGTACCGTACTGCCCTGTTGTGCCGGGCTGGCTTCGATGAGGGCGCCGTCAAGAACAAAACGCACAGTATTATTGAGAGAGGTCATGGTATTTCGGGTTGCAGGGCCTAAACCGTTGTCGGGCACGAAAGTGTAAACACATATTCGACACGGTAAGATCGGAGGGCTGAACTTGGGTATAACAATACCCGCTGGCACCTTTATTGCTTCGAGTCAAACAACCCTTTTCAAAGCAGGAAGTCACATGAAGAAACGCGTCATTCTGAAAACCGCTGCCGTACTGGCCGCCGCCCTTGCCTTCTCAGGCGCTCAAGCCCAGACCACACCGATCAAATTCCAGCTTGACTGGCGCTTTGAAGGGCCGGCCGCGATGTTTCTAACCCCGGTGGCCAAGGGCTACTTCAAGGACGCCAAACTCGATGTGGCGGTCGACGCCGGCAACGGCTCCGGCGCCGCCGTGACACGGGTTGCTTCGGGTGCCTACGACATGGGTTTTGCCGACCTGGCCGCGCTCATGGAATTCCACGCCAACAACCCGGACGCGCCAAACAAGCCAATCGCCATCATGATGGTTTACAACGACACGCCTGCATCCGTCATGGCGCTGAAAAAATCAGGCATCAAGACACCCTCAGACCTCAACGGCAAGAAACTCGGTGCACCCGTGTTTGACGCGGGTCGGCGCGCCTTCCCGATCTTCGCCAAGGCCAACAGCATCAGCGGCGTGCAATGGACCGCGATGGACCCGCCGCTGCGCGAAACCATGCTGGTGCGCGGCGACGTGGATGCCATCACGGGCTTTACCTTCACCTCGCTGCTCAATCTGGAAGCGCGTGGCGTGAAGGCTGCGGATGTGGTCGTGCTGCAGTACCCGGACTACGGCGTCAAACTCTACGGCAACGCCATCATCGCCTCACCCAAGCTGCTCAAGGACAATCCGGCAGCCGTCAAGGCTTTCCTGAGCGCCTTTGCCAAAGGCATGAAAGACGTGATCGGAAATCCGGCGGCCGCCATCCAGGACGTGAAAGCACGCGACGGCATCATCAACGTGGCACTGGAAACGCGCCGCCTGCAACTGGCCATCGACACCGTGATCAACAGCGCCAACGC
>CAITXW010000038.1 GCA_903896425.1 uncultured beta proteobacterium
CCAGTTCCATCTCATCGAGAAATTCGCGCTTGCGAGTCCGCTTGTGCACGAGTTCAAATCCGGTGGTGGCGAGGCTCATTTGTTTCATCAATGCTTAACGTTTTAGCGGTCAATTCGATGACACACTTATGCAGAGTTTCCCTAAAGGCCAACACATGGCCGCGCAGGAAGCTGTCCATGCGGGCGTTCAAACTGAAGTGCAGGAAGATGCGCCGTGAGTAGCTCAGTACCATGACGAAGGCCATCAAAGGACGTTTGGCCTTGCCAACGACGACGTGGCCAAAGTGACCCCAGTCGACCTGTGCCTGTTCGCCTGGCAGGGTGCGAAGTCGCAGGTAGGCTTCTGCTGGCGGGCGTGGCCGGTGGCGGGCGACGGTGTGGCGAAAGTGGTCGACGCCGCCGACATAGCCGCGCTCGCACACCATGGCATGAAGTCGGCTCGCCGTGAGCCCAGGAAACTTGGTCAGCGTCTCCAGCATGAAGGGCAAATACGGATCGACCCGAGCAGGCCGAGCAGCGCTCAGGGCGTGCACGACATTCACAACGCCGGATTCATCCAGCACGCGCCGAACGGTGGAGTGATGCACGCCCAGTTGGCACGCAATGGTCCCCACGCGCCAGCGCTCGGCTTGAAACAGGCGAAGGATCTGCGCACGTAGTTCAGGGGCTATGGCCATGGTGTGGGCTGTGACGCAAAAAGCCCAGCCGAACATGCGCAGCACAGGGCAAGCAACACCAGTGGCAGCGCCAGATAGGCACCGTGCGGGTTGTTGCGATGGCGTTGACGATGCTCAGACATGGCTGGGTGGGTTGTGATGATGAGGGTGGTGCGGCGCCCGCCAGTACAGCATCGGCAGGGGTCGCTTGGGAACCCTGATGCGTCACTTCTTGCATTTGCGCGGCTCGCCGCTCACGCCAACGGCGCATGCGCAAGGCATGTTTGAAACGGCCAGCGCGCCCTTGTTGGTAGCGCCTACCGGCGGCACGTTGCAACGAGCGGCGAGTGCGGGGCGCGCAGCCATCGGCGCAATAGCGCTGACCGCGATCGCAGTGAGTGCAGACGAGAACCTGCTTGCGGCAACACGCGCACAGGAAGAATCGGGCAGCTTGGTCTGGCATGCGCACCCCCGGCAAAACCGAAGGTGTGCTGGACGGGATCGTCCATGGGTGCAACAATCAAGCAGCACCCGTCGTCATTGGCACGGTGTAGGGCGCAGCGGTCGGAACAAACTGCCAGTGAGGGCCGCCGCTGCGCCCGCCTACTTCGGCATGAGCGCATTACAGCGCAGATGCTCAGCGTATCCGCCTTGCACGAAGCGACGCCCGCACATCGCCGCCGCAACGCGGCACATCACAAAACGGAAATTACCCCCTGGTCAAACGACGCGCCCCAGGATGGCCGCCCGCGGGCGGCCATCCTGGGAGGTGACCAGAGTCATGAAAAGCCGAAATCCAAAACCGCGTTCAAAAAGCCGGAAAAGCGCGGTTCCTGACAGCCGCTGACACTTGTTCCATAAACGCCGCCGGCGTCAGAACCGGCACACCGTTCCAAGGGTGCAAAACCAGTA
>CAITXW010000039.1 GCA_903896425.1 uncultured beta proteobacterium
GCCCGTGAGTGCCGCCTCTGGCGTTTTGGCCAACCAACTCAGCGAAGCAAATTCGGCGCACAGGCCAACGTGTTCGCCATCTTCGGGCGACCATGTGACGCGATAGGTGTAGTGCTTGATGTTCATGATCTGCTTTTCAATTGTTCAATCGCTTGAAGGACTTGCCTGACTTGATATGGTTTCGCTTTGCCTTTGGCGTTCTGGATATTTACACGCGGGTCACCAGGCCAAGGGGTCTTGAAAATGGCATGGCTGCTACCGATAGCACCGCACCAACACCCAGAAATGCCACGGCGCCAACTGCAAGGTGCCCAATGATCAAGGCGGCGACCATTTGAAGCAATTGGTGAGGCGTCAAACCTATAGCATGCCGGCTTGCTGCAGTTGAGCAATCAGCTTCTTAGCCATCTCGTCGGGCGAAGAATAAAAATTGGCGCCGATGGTCGCTTTCCACACTTCGCGGTTGGTTCCAGTATCGAGGACGTTAACTCCAACATCGTAATAGTCGACATGTATGCGAACAAACGCGCTGATCGGTTGAATATTTAGAACTTGCTTCGCGCCTGCACGCCGCACTTCGGAGCGAAGTAGTTCGTTCACGTTTAGGTCCATCGACCTGGTGGTTAGCGTGGTCACTTTGATACCGCGGCTTTCCAGTTCGGTCACAAGGGCAGTACGAAATCGCGACATTCGGTCTTCAAGAGTAGAGTGCTTTTCTTGAAGTCCGCCTGATTCCCACACCAACACATTCGTTAACCGTTCTTTGTACCCCGTGTCTCGATTGGTAATCACGCTTATGGAATGGCAAGCACTGAGCAACAAGAGCGCCGCGAGCAGCACGAACAGTAATCGGAAACGCATAAGAACTCCTGGTGTGTTGACGAAATTGCAGCTCCAATTTTGATCATCTCGGGTTAGATTGGACATCCCCCAAAAGGGTGAATTTGCAGTGCTTGCTGCGCAGCAGGCTATTGGCCGCATGCATGGATGCCGGATCAGGTCCGGCATGACAGCCTTATGTCATTGCACATGGCATGATTGCCCCATTCCAAACCCACACCAAGCCGATGCCCCGCATCCAGCTCAGCCCGCGCCCAGTTACCCGTTTGCCACCGAGATGCAGATCTACATCAACCACGTCAACCAGGGCGGGCATCTGGACAGCGCGCAGTTGCTGACACTGGCGTCGGAGGCACGGGCGAAGAAGTTTCGCCTGGCTGGCGCAAGAGGCGAACGCATCGACGTGACGGTTGTTGTCAAAGTCGCAGCTTCAGCCTCGCCGGCCCATCGCAAGTATTTGCGGCTCTATTGAGTTCGATATTTCCCAAGCGCTGGCAATACCGTTAAATTTGCGAGCGATTCACCGCAAGGGGATCAGTGGCTGAGCAGCACCTGCAGAATGACACCGGTAGCGATCGCAGCCAGTACATAGTCGCTGCCGGTTTGCACCCAGTGGTAACCGCGCGGCGGGGCGATCAGGCGATGGTTATGCCAGTCGTTGACCACGTACACGCGGCTGCGGTATTGCGGCGGCAGTCGACCGCCACGGAAAAACTGGTGGTCAGGGCCGGCGCCACGTTCATCGTGTCGCGCGTGTTCGTTCCATCCTTGCTGGCGCTGCTGCCCGCGTGGACCCGCTTCGCCACGCCGATCGTGCTGGCCGTCGCGCTGCATCTGGCCATGGCGGTTGCCATTGCCATCGTTGCGTTCCTCGTTACCCCGGCCCTGGGCGAAGGACGTTCCGGCAACGCTCATGGACAGGGCCATGATGGCGGCAATAAGAGGTTGGGTCTTCATGCTGGGCTCCTTTGAGTAGGGCCTGCACCGCAGCAAGGGTCTTGCGTTTGTGCTGGCTTGTACCCACAACGCGGAGCTCTCAGCAGCGTTGACGCGCGTACGATTCCTTACAGTTTTTTTCGCCGCAGGGGTGCTGCAAGCGCGGGCCGAAAACTACTTCGGAGCCGACATGCTTTCCCAGGCGGCGATCACCTCGGCTGCGTACATCAGGGCCGGTCCGCCGCCCATGTAGACGCAGATGGTGAGCATCTCGTCAACCTCGGCGCGGGTGGCTCCAAGCTTGATCAGGGCCTTGACGTGAAAGCCGACGCAGCCCGAACAGTGTTGCGTGATGCCAATCGCCAGCGCAATCAGTTCCTTGTTCTTGGCACTGATGGCGCCTTCGGCCAGGGAGGCGCGGGCCAGTTGGCCAAAAGCCTGCATCGCTTCCGGTTGCGATTTGCGCAGCACAGCCAGGTTGTGGTTGATGTCGGTGACCAGTTTGGTGTGTTCAAAAGTGCTCATGCTTGAAGTCTTCTGTTGGTTGGTTGGTTAGTTGGATGGTAAGAGGAAGACGGATTTTTCGCTCAAGTGCCCGCCTGCGTCAAGCGCATCGATCTCAAAGTGGATCTTGTGCGAGCCCGGCGCTGCCGCATCAAACGGCGCCTGCACGCGCACCGGCACCCAGCGCGCCTGGGTTGATTCGACCGCCAGTACGGTTTCGGAACTGATCTGCAGCCCGGGCAAGCCGTTGACCGTGATCTTGTAGCGCTGCGCCTTCTCGGTTGCGTTCATCAGTTGCAGCCGGTACACGTTCTCGATCTTGCCCCCGGCCACCAGCCGTGCGGTCACGCCACGGTCGCGCACCACATCCACCTTGAACGGCGTGCGCATCGACAGGCTGATGATCACGGCCAACACAATGCTGCTCAGGATGGTGGTGTAGACCAGCACGCGCGGCCGCAGCACATGGCGCAGGGTTTGCGCCTGGCTCCAGTGGTTCTTCATCGCGTTGTCGGTCGAGTACTTGATCAGGCCGCGTTCGTAACCGAGTTTGTCCATCACGGTGTCGCAGACGTCAACGCAGACGCCGCAACCGATGCATTCGTATTGCAGGCCCTTGCGGATGTCGATGCCGGTCGGGCAGACCTGCAC
>CAITXW010000040.1 GCA_903896425.1 uncultured beta proteobacterium
AAGGCATTGCGATCCGTCGTCAGGCGTTCGCGTCGTCCGCCGAACTGGCGTGATTGCTCCTCGATGCTGCGCTGCTCGGCCGCCAGCACCTGAATTTGCTGCTGCACCTGGGCCACGCTGGAACGCTGTTCATTGGCGGCCTGCTGCGCCTGGCGCAAACCGTCTTCCAGCGCTGGCAACTGCTGGGCCTGCTCTTCGACCTGGGCCGACAAAAGCTCGTTCTGTTCTTCGCCAACCAGCGCCAGTTCGGCCAGATTTTCGATTTCAGCCAGGGCATCCTGCTGCCGCAAAACCCACTGTGCGCCCTGCTCCTTGAGCGTGAGCAGGCGCTGCTCCACGCGTTGGCGCCCTTCGACCACAAAGCGGATCTCGGCTTCGAGCCGTCCAACCTCGGTGCTGGCCTCGTACAACTGACCCTGCGCCTGATTGACCTGGTCCCCTGCCGCGTAATGGGCCTGGCGCACGGTTTCGAGTTCCGCTTCAATGTGGCGCAGATCAGCCAGGCGGCCTTCGAGCGCGTTGACCGCACCCTGCGCATCACTCGTGACACGGGCCTGTTCCGCTTCCGACTCGCTGCGCCGCAAAAACCACAACTGGTGCTGTTTGAGCGTGACGTCGGCCGTCAAACTGTTGTACTTCTGCGCCACTTCGGCCTGACCCTGCAACTTCTCCAGGTTGCTGTTCAGCTCGCGCAGAATGTCCTCGACCCGGGTCAGATTCGAGCGTGTGTCGCTGAGACGGTTCTCGGTCTCGCGCCGGCGTTCCTTGTACTTGGACACACCGGCTGCTTCTTCCAGAAACAGGCGCAACTCCTCGGGCTTGCTTTCGATGATGCGGCTGATGGTTCCCTGGCCAATGATGGCGTAGGCGCGCGGCCCCAGACCGGTGCCCAGGAACACGTCCTGCACATCGCGCCGGCGCACCGACTGGTTGTTGATGTAGTAGCTGCTGGTGCCGTCGCGCGTGAGCACGCGCCGCACGGCGATCTCGGCGAACTGGTTCCACTGGCCACCAGCACGGTGGTCTGCGTTGTCGAACACCAGTTCCACGCTGGCGCGGCTGGCCGGCTTACGTGTGGTGGTGCCGTTGAAAATAACGTCCTGCATCGACTCGCCGCGCAACTCCGACGCCTTGGATTCGCCCAGGACCCAGCGCACCGCGTCCATGATGTTGGACTTGCCGCAGCCATTGGGACCGACCACGCCCACCAGTTGGCCCGGCAGCATGAAGGTCGTGGGCTCGACGAAGGACTTGAAGCCCGATAATTTGATGGAATTAAGACGCACGGATCACTGACGATTTAAGCAAGGGAAAAGGGGCACCCGGCCCCAGCCACAGCACCCGTCAAAGTAGGCGTCATGATACCTTGGCGTGGGCCAGCGCGAGCACCTCGTGCGCCGGCAGCGCCTTGAGGCGGTGGTCGCTCCAGACCTGGCGCCAATGCCTGGCTCCCGGCAGGCCGTGGCGCAGGCCCAGCATGTGGCGGGCCACGTTCGACCAGGGCGTGCCGTGCTCGGCGGCTTCGCGCGCCATGTAACGCACCATTTCTTCCTCAACACCCTCCCGCGTCAGCGTGTTCGCTTCGTCGCCGTAGAACGCCGCATCCCAGTCGCTGAGCCACCAGGGCTGGTGGTAGGCCTGGCGCCCGAGCATGACGCCATCGAGCTGTACCAGGTGCTCGGCCACCTGTGCGGAGGTCGTGACGCCGCCATTGACAACGATGGTCAGCGCCGGGAAATCAGCTTTCAGACGGTAAGCCATCTCATAGCGCAGGGGGGGAATATCGCGGTTTTCCTTCGGCGATAGACCTTTTAGCCAGGCATTGCGTGCATGGACGATGAAAACCTGGCAGCCAGCAGCAGCGACGGTGCCGACAAAGTCACGTACAAAGCCGTAGTCCTCGTTGCGGTCGATGCCAATGCGGTGCTTCACCGTCACCGGCACCTGCACGACGTCGCACATGGCCTTGACGCAATCGGCCACCAGCTGCGGCTCGGCCATCAGGCAGGCACCAAAAGCGCCGCGCTGCACGCGCTCGCTCGGGCAGCCGCAGTTCAGGTTGATTTCGTCATAGCCCCACTGCTCACCGAGCTTGGCGCAATGCGCCAGATCAGCCGGCTCGCTGCCGCCGAGTTGCAGCGCCAGCGGATGCTCCTGGGCGTTGTAGCGCAGATGCCGCGCCACATCGCCATGGATCAGCGCACCGGTGGTCACCATCTCGGTATAAAGCAGGGCGTGGCGCGTCAGCAAGCGGTGGAAATAGCGGCAATGACGGTCTGACCAATCCAACATTGGCGCCACGGAGAGCTTCCAGCGGTCTGGCAAAGGGTGTGACGGGCGGGGCATGCCGTGGATTATCGGGCGCGCTGATCACACCACGCACCAAGGCGCGCTGTTGTGCGCGAACGCCATCCATAAGGCCCAAACAGAACTCGCGGCGAGCACCAGACCGGCCAGGCGCACGCCCCAGTCGCCAGCGCCGCTGCCGCCCAGGCGCAACCAGAGCCAGGGGCCGGCCATCATGGAAACACTGGTGCCCAGCGCAAACAAGGCCATCACCAGCGCGCCTTCGATCGCACTGTTGCTCAACGCCGCCACCAGCAGGGCCGAATAAAGCAGGCCACAGGGCAGAAAAGTCCACAGGGCGCCGATCACCAGCGGCACGCCACGTCCCTGCCCCCAGGCCAGCGCACGCGCACGCTGCCAGATGGCTTTGCCAGCGCGCTCCATCCAGACCGGTTGCTGTGCTTTCCACAACAACAACAGCCCCAGAACCGCCGTGGCAACGTGAAACAGGGTCCAGACCGGGCGCAGTGCGGCCGACTGAACGGTGAGCCAACCCAAGCCCTGCATCGACGCGGCAGCGAGCGCACCGAGACTGGAATAGCCGATGATGCGTCCGAGCTGAAAAGTCAGCATGGCGCTGTTCTTGCGCGGCCCGGCGGCCTGCCCGATGCCGGCACATGCAGCACCGCACATGGCGATGCAATGCGGACCCCCCGCCAGACCCATCAACAAGGATGTCAGGGCCAGCGAGGTCTGCACGGGATGCGAATCAGATGATCTTGGAAAAGCGCGCGCGGGTGCGGTCGGTCTGCAGGTATTTGTCAAACACCATGGCCACAGCGCGGACAAAGAACCAGCCCATGGTCGTAACCTGGATGCCGCTGTCACTCATGGTCACCATGCCCTGCTCCGCGAGCTTTTGCAGCGCCTCAAGTTCGCTGGCAAAGTATTTGCGGAACTCGATCAGGTGCGCGAGTTCGATCGACTCGTACGAAACCACACCCTGACACATCAGCGCCATGATGACAGCGCGGCGCAAGACGTCGTCGCGCGACAGCGCCAGACCGCGCACCACCGGGAATTCGCCCTGATCCAGGAAGTCGCAATACTCTTCCATGGTCTTGGCGTTCTGGCTGTAAGTCGCGCCAATCTTGCCGATTGACGATACGCCCAGGCCGATCAGATCACAGTCGGGCTGCGTGCTGTAGCCCTGGAAATTGCGGTGCAAGCGACCTTGCCGCTGGGCAATGGCCAGCGCGTCCGTCGGCAAGGCGAAATGGTCCATGCCGATGTACACATAACCGGCACGCATGAACGCTGCCATGGAACGCGCCAGCATGGCGACTTTCGCCGCGCCGTTCGGAATTTCCGTGGTGGTAATGCGGCGCTGCGGCTTGAAGCGCTCCGGCAGGTGCGCGTAGGCATAGAGCGCGATGCGTTCCGGGCGCAACTCGACAACCTGCGCCAGTGTGCGATCAAAGGACTCAGGGTTCTGCAGCGGCAGGCCATAAATCAGGTCAACGTTGATCGAGTCAAACTTGCGCTCGCGCGCGGCGGCGACCAGCGCGAATACTTGCTCGGCCGGCTGCACACGGTGCACTGATTTCTGCACTGCCGGATCAAAGTCCTGCACGCCAAAACTCAGACGGTTGAAACCGAGTTCAGCCAGGGTGTCCAAACGACCCGCATCAATCGTGCGCGGATCAACCTCGATTGAGTACTCGCCACCGGGAACAAAAGTGAAATTGCGCCGCAGCATCGCCATCAACTGACGAAGTTCGTCGTCCGACATGAAGGTCGGTGAACCACCGCCCAGATGCACTTGCGAAACCGCCTGCCCGATTCCAAGTTCCTTGGTGTGCAAATCCACTTCCCGGCTCAGGTAATTCAGATAGGGGGCGGACCGATCATGGTGCTTGGTGATGATCTTGTTGCAGGCGCAGTAGTAGCACAGCGACTCGCAAAACGGAATGTGCACATACAGCGACAGCGGCGAGGCCGCAGCAGCCACACCAGCGCGCCGCAGCGTCAAGGCCTGCTGGTAATCCTTTGCCGAAAAAGCTTCGACAAAACGATCAGCTGTCGGGTACGAGGTATAGCGTGGGCCCGATACATCGAAGCGCCGCAGCAATTCTTCGGAAATCGGTTCAGCAACGGCTGCATTCATGAAAACTCCTTGGCAAGTGTGCTGAATATGCGCCAAATCATAACTTTGATTAGTGATGTCGATCAAATTGCAGGGCTATGGAAAAACCCTATATTTGACCGATATCAGGAATCCACGCAAATTAATGTCAAAATAAGGGACATGAACCCTCAAAGCATCAAAGTAGCTTGTTCCAACTGCAATCTGCGGGAACTGTGCATGCCGGTGGACCTGAGCCGGGAAGAACTTGAACGCATTGACGAACTGGTCGGGGCGCGACGCA
>CAITXW010000041.1 GCA_903896425.1 uncultured beta proteobacterium
CGAGTGCATCACCCCGCTAGAGGATCCAACCCGCTAAACCCATCAGGGACCATTTAAGTCCGAATGTACGGTTGCAATCT
Organism: uncultured beta proteobacterium; assembly: GCA_903896425.1. Classification (GTDB taxonomy): domain Bacteria; phylum Pseudomonadota; class Gammaproteobacteria; order Burkholderiales; family Burkholderiaceae_C; genus Rhodoferax. The sequence goes on from CAITXW010000041.1 coordinate 81, forward strand.
CTCCGACTCGCCAACATTTGCAATGTGGCTTGCAAAACAAGGGGCGTCCATGTACGCAATGTTGTTGTACTTCTCGCCGAGTTGCACTTTTTGCGTGGCCTTCTTGACGATAGGTCTGAACTTCGTTGTCAGGGCGGCGCTCGAGGTTCGCCTGAAATACTGCGAGACGCTATCGTCACCCCCTGTGAGAATGTCCTTGGCGTCTTTGACTGACATCTTCCTGATGGACTCCATCAGGATCGGGCCAGCCTCGGCGACAGCAGCTTCGGCAGCATGGTTCATTGTTTCGATAAGCTCATCGGCTTGTCTTCCCATGCCCAGGGTACGCAACAGTCTCTCAACACTATCGAGCGGTTTTGGCAGTGGAATTCGAACTTTGTCATTGCCTAAAAAGCCATTCTCCTTGCCCAACGAGGACACGGCATATTTGGCGCCTGTGCTCAACGCTTCCTTTACGCCGGCGCTGGCATCGTTCATGCTGATGTCAGCAAGTCCTGCTGCCTGGACGAATGTGGCGGACACGCCGACGATCAGCGTAGCAATGAATTTCACGAGCTTGTTCATGGCGGGTCCTTTTTGAGGATAGAAAAACATTGTCTTTGAATCCTGAAGCTCAGGAATCAGGACAAGGCGCCAGGAAGAGCTTACAGGTTTTTCAGGTCGATTCGCACCGGATCGCCAGACTTGAAAGCCCATGGCCCCTGCTCCGCGACGATATCTTCAACTTCGTCACCAAACTGTGAGGCCACATAGGCTCGCATGAACCATGCAACGGGAAAGTTAATGATCATGTTGGCGTCGGGCCATTGAGGGCCAAGACGAGCAGCCTTGGCGCTCGCTCCAGTGCGTGGCGCTTTTCATGCGCACGGCGGACAGATCTGAAAGCTGGCCGATCAGATGGCTCTGGCTATTCGGAGCCGTGGCGGCGGACCAACTCGCGCGTGCCTTCACACCGTTTTACACCACCAAGCCGAAAGGTCTGGGCGTCGGACTGGCGCTGGCCAAGCGCATCGTTGAACGTTTTGGCGGGCGCATTGCGATCGACAGCGCCACGGGTCGTGGCACATCCGTATGCCTGTCAATGCCCGTCGCATAGGAGAAGCCCATGACACGAAGCGTCCTGCTGATCGAAGACGAGACCACGCTGGCCAAGAACATCTGCGCCTACCTGGTGCGCTATGGTTACGAGATCCGCATCGCCACCACGGCCGAGGCCGGGTTGGCAGAACTTGACACGTTCAAACCCGACATCATCATTCTTGACTTCAACCTGCCGGGCATGAACGGCATCGAAGCCTTGTCCAGGATTCGTGCCATCGACAGCCAGATCCAGGTCATCATGGTCACCGGACACGGCAGCATTGACCTTGCGGTGGACGCCATGCAAGGTGGGGCCTATCACTTTCTGACCAAGCCGATCGCGCTTGGAAAGCTGCGGGTCTTGCTGGAGAAAGCCGTGCAGGATGATCGTCGCGACCAGGTCTTGCAGTATTACCAGAGCCGGCTTGGAAACGAGGCCGGCATGGACAGCATCTTGGGTGAATCGGTGGCGATTCAAACCCTCCGACGCAAGCTGCACCAGATACTCGACGCCGAACGGGCCTTGCTCGATGGCGTTGTGCCACCGGTCCTCATTACCGGTGAAACCGGAACCGGCAAGGAACTGGTGGCCCGCGCTTTGCATTTCAACGGCCGCCGTCGTGATATGCCATTTGTAGAAATCAATTGCGCATCGATTCATTCAAATTTGCTCGAGTCCGAACTCTTTGGGCATGAGCGCGGCGCTTTCACGGATGCAAGCGAGAGGAAATTTGGCCTGTTTGAAACGGCCGACGGTGGCAGCTTGTTTCTCGACGAAATTGGTGATATGGACTATGCGTTGCAAGCCAGAGTCCTGAAGGTGATCGAAGAAAAAGTCGTGCGCCGTCTTGGCAGTTCACGAGACCAGCGTGTGGACGTCCGGATTCTTGCTGCAACCCACCATTCCCTTGAGAAGATGGTGCAGGAAGGACGCTTTCGCTCGGACCTCTACTTCCGGCTTCATGTCATCAGCATCGACATCCCGCCGCTGCGGGCGCGCGACGATGACGCGCTGTTCCTGTCACGGCACTTTCTGGCGGTTCGGCGTCAGGCGATGCCTCAGCGGTGACCCTGTCTCCTTTGGGCAGTTGCCTTGCAACCTCCTTCAGCCACGCGCTCGCCTCCAGCGCCACCCAGCCCTTGTTCTGCCACCGGTAGTAGCTCTTGCGCGCGCTGCCATCGGGCAGGCTGGCGCTGAGCGTCAGAATCTTTCCATACGGGGTCTGCACCAGCAAGGGGTCCTCGTACGCGACCGTTCCGGGGTCGCTGCGTTTGAGCATCACTTTGGCCAATGGTGTGTAGGCGCGATTGGAAAACACGACCAGTGCCCGCTGCTCACACTCGCCACCGCCCTTGCCCAGGCAGTATTGCGCCTGGTACATATCCTGAAAATCGAGGGTCGCAAACCAGCGCCCTTTGGTCACGCTGCATTCTGGCCAACGCTTGCCGGCTCCGAACTGGAGGCCTTCAATCTGCACGCACTGCACCTGAACGCCGTCGAACTTGATCCCGGTTTCCCGCGCCTGTGCCGGCATCCAGGATGCCAGGCCCAGCAGCATGAACATGAAAATATTGCGCATCACTTTCTCCCAAACAAATTTACCCAACGGTCCACCAAAACACGACACGCGTTCAGTGCCCAGAATCAATGCTGATATTTCCGTTGGCCCACAGGTAGTTTCGCGCCGCTGCCAACTCCTGTCGGGCTGCCCTGGTCAACCAATCGAGCGCGCCGTCGAGGTCTTGCATGACACCACGTCCCTCGGCCAGACTGACACCCAAGTAATACTGACCGACCGCGTTGCCCTGTTCGGCGCTTTGGCGCAACCACAGAAACGCCTCTGCATCGTCCTGACGAACACCGTGCCCCTCCTGGAGCAGCAGGCCCAAGTGAATCTGCGCGTCCGCATGGCCCTGCTCTGCGGATTTTCTGAACCACCAGACGGCCTCGACCGCATCCTCTTCAACACCCTGTCCATTCAGGTACATCAGGCCCAGCTGAGTCTGACCCTGCGCATCGCCCTGCAACGCCGATTGGCGGTAAGCCTCAAAGGCGTGCGCCTCGTCCGGCGCCGCGCGGGCCGGAGCCGGTGCGCTTGCAAGGTTCAGGACCACGGCCAGGAAAAATGCCAGTCGCACCGCGTCAAGCCTCAGACCTGGGACAGCCAGTCAAACGTGCTGGCAATGTTTTCGGCCGAACTGCGCAGGGAAACGCCGCCCCAGCGATCCAGTTTGTCGTTGCCATAACGCGCCATGCCGACATGGTTGGAGAGATCCTTGTCGCGCTCGGGGTCGGTGTCCACAAACCCCAGGGCGCGGCGTAGATTCTCGACATCGGCCGGCTTGCCGGTGAGGAAAGACCAGCCCGGCTTGATGTCGAAATTCGACGCATATTCTTTGAGAATATGGGGGCGGTCGTGCTTCGGTTGCAAGGTGATCGAGTAGAAGAAAATGTCGCGCCCCATGCGCTCGCCCAACAGGTCCTGCACCTTGCGAATGTTGGAGATGTTGGTCGGGCACAGGCCGTCGGTGCACTCGACCAGAAAGAAGTTCAGCAGCACGGTCTTGCCATGAATCAGGTCATCGTAAAACCGCACCTTCTTGCCATCCTGCGTCAACAACTCAACGTTGGGAAAGACACCGCTCTGGGCCACGCGCGACAGCGGCTTTGGCGCCGTCTGCGTCGCGCCGGCACTGAGCGACACCAGCAACGGGGCCAGGCCGAGCCCCATGCCGAAAAAATTTCTTCTGCTGCTGTCCATGATGCGCTCCTGCAATGCCTGAATCAAACAATCTTCCACATCACCATCATGGCGTGGTCTTCATGGACCACGTTGTGGCAGTGCATCGGATACATGCCCTTGTAGTCGCGAAAGCGCATGTAGAGCTCCACCGTCGCATTGGGATCGAGGCGGATCACGTCGTGCCGTCCGGCATAGAGCGGTGTCGGCGCAACCTTGTTGTAGCTCAGGTAGCGATGCTCCTCGTAGTGGATGTGCACCGGGTGCAGCCAGGAGCCGCCGCCATTCTTGATGGTCCAGTGCTCGGCACTGCCCTCGGGTATCGATGCGCTGATCAGATTGCGGTCATAAGGCGCACCGTTGACCACCCACTCGCCGCCCGAACGCTCGAAGTTCCAGACCCGGTTGTTGGCCACCGGTTGCGTGATCGAGGGCAATGGGCGCATCCTGGCCGGTATGCGGCTGTCATCAACGCCAAACGCATCGGAGATGACGATGAATTTCAAAACCTCGTAGCCGGGACTCAGCAGATTGCCGGTCGGTCCCCGGCCGTTGGTTTGCTCGGCCCGGTTCAACAAAATGATTTCGGTGCCCGCCTTGTACTGCGAAAAATCCATGATGACGTCGAAGCGCTCGGCGGTCGTTTGCTGGATGTTCTTCACCACCACCGGGGCTGGCAGCAGGTTGCCGTCAACCG
>CAITXW010000042.1 GCA_903896425.1 uncultured beta proteobacterium
AGTCTTCTTTGGATACGGCGCCGTTCTTGATCAAGGACTGGCGACGATTCAGATCGTCGGTGGCGCGCGCAATTTCAACCTGGGCCCGACCCACATCGGATTCGCGCAGGGTGATTTGCGCACTCAAACTGCCATTGTTGGCATAGACGGTGCGCACCTGACGCACCACCTGCGCCAGATTGGCACGCGCCTGATCCAGTGCCACGCTGACGTCAGCCGGGTCCAAGCGCACCAGCGCCTGCCCCGCTTTGACGTAATCGGTGTCATCAGCGAGGATCGCCAGCACCGTGCCGCCAATCTGCGGCGTGATCTGAATCACGTTGCCTTGTACGTAGGCGTTATCGGTCGATTCATAGTGGCTGGCAACCAGCCATTCGTAGGCAGTCCAGGCCAGACCGGCCACCACCACCAAGCCCAGCAGACTGAGCAGGGCTTTCTTGCGGGCCGGGTTGCCAGCAGCACGCGGGTTTGAGGTTTGAACTTCGGATGTTGTCATGATGGTGCGAACTCAAAGAGAAGTTGTGACGGGTTGTGAATGCGTGGTCGGTGGCAATTCGGCGCGGTAGCCACCGCCCAACGCGCGCATCAGGGCGACCTGGGTATCAAGGGCGCGGGCGGCCAGGTCGACACCCATGCGCCGCTGCGCCAGCACGGCGGTTTCGGCATTGAGAACCTGCAGCAGGTTGCCCAGGCCCGCTTCATAGCGCTGCACGGCAATGTCATAAGCACTCTCGGCAAAATTCTGCGCGCTGCGCTGCGCTTCCTGCTGGCGACTGATCGCCTGGCTCGATGCAATCTGATCTGTCACCTCGCGCACGGCGTCGAGCACGGTGGCGTTGTAGCTCTCAATCGCAGCGTCGAGCTCAGCCACTTTGCCGCGTAAATTGGCGCGCAGACGGCCGCCATCAAACAGCGGCAGTCGCAGCGCCGGGCCCACGCCCCACTGCTTGCTGGCGCCGTCGAGCAGACGGTCCAGACCAATGCTGGAAAAACCGGCAAAGGCGACCAGATTCAGATTCGGATAGAACTGGGCACGCGCTGCGCCGACGTCCTGCGTTGCGGCCTCGACGCGCCAGCGTGCAGCGGCGATGTCGGCGCGCCGCCCGAGCAGATCGGACGGCACATTCGTCGCCAGCGCCATGTTGCGGATCGCGCCGCTTGCCGGAATTTCCAGCACCAGGCTGGCGCCGGTCTGCCCAAGCAACGCCGCCAACGCGTTGCGCCCGAGCGTGATCTGCTCCTGCACGGACTCGATCTGTAGCCGCGCGTCGGGCAGGGCACCCTCGCTCTGGCGCAACTCCAGGCGCGTGTCCAGACCGGCATCCAGACGCTGGCGCACCAGTTCCAGCATTTGTCCACGTTGCGTCAGCAGACGCTGCGCCACCTGCAACTGTTCATTCAAACGGATCAACTGAAAGTAGCTGCGCGCCACGTTGCTGGCCAGCAGCATGCGGGCGGCTGCGGCGTCAGCCTGAGCAGCACGCGCCACACCGAGCGCGGCCTCCAGCGCGGCGCGATTCCTGCCAAAGAAATCGAGTTCCCAACTGCCGCTCAACTGCGCGGTACCGGTTTCGTAGATTCCCCCTGCCAGCGGTGGCGGGTACAAGCCGGTGGCGGTGAACTTCTGCCGCATGGCGTCAACGCCAGCATTGAGTTGCGGGCCGCTGGCAGCGTCCGTTATGTCAGCAGCGGCCTGGGCCCGCGCCAGCCGCGCCTGTGCCATTTTCAGACTCGGGTTGCTGGCCAGCGCACTGTCGATGAATCGATTGAGTTGCGCGTCGCCAAACTCGCGCCACCACGCATCCTGCAAGCTGACCACCGTGCTGGGGTCGGCACTCAGACCCAGGGCTGGTGCCTTCAGCAACGTGGCCTGCGGCTGGGTTTCATTCATGCCGGCACAGGCCGACAGCGCCAGCGCGGCCACCAGCGGCAATGCAGCGCGCAGGACAAAGCCACGTGTGACCGTCGGCGAAGAATCAAGCCTCATTCGGGCCTCCTGGAATCAATGGGGACAGGGATGTGGCTGGCGACTTGCTCGGTGCATTGGCGACCATGCGACGCAAAAAGCCTTTGAGGGTCTCAAATTCTTCAGCCGAAAAACCGTCCAGGCAAGCGTTTTGGACGCCACTGAGCAGCGCCGGAATGCCAACGGCGGCGGCACGCCCCTCGTCGGTCAACTCAATGTTGACAACGCGCCGGTCGGCCACGGAGCGCACGCGCCGGCACAGGCCCTTGGCTTCCAGGCGATCGAGCAGGCGTGTCATGGCGCCGGCATCGAGCCGACAACCACGCGCCAACTCGGCCACCGTGCCGCCATCGCCCATGTGCAGTTTCAGCAAGGGCAGCCATTGGGCATTGGTTAAGTCGCTCGGTTCAAGCTGACGCTCGATCTCGTGCGCCAGCCCCGACAGCACGATGCGCATCAGGTAACCAATGCTGTCTTCGGGTCGGTAGATTTCAGCGCGGTAGAACACGGCAGCAGGCGGCGCTTGCGGCGGCGGTATGGGCTTGTTGCTGGCTTTTGGCATAGGGTTGGAAATAATACTTGCTTAGGCAATTAATGTCAAGGCTTTGTTTGGTGTGGCAACAATTTTTCCGGCTTTTGGCTACACTCTTGTTCATGCCTGATGCCAAAACCACTGCCGCTACCGCCTCACCGCGCTCCCTGTCCGGCCTCGCGCCTTTTCTGCGGCCCTACCGCGGCCGCATTGCACTGGCCCTGCTCTTTCTTGTACTCGCGGCACTGGCAACACTGGCGTTTCCGGTGGCGCTGCGCAGCCTGATCGACGGCGGTCTGGTGCAGAGCGACAAGGGCGCACAGGTGATGGCGCTGCGCGAACACTTTGTTGCGCTGTTTGCCGTGGCCGTGGCACTGGGGCTGTTTTCCGCAGCGCGCTTTTACATGGTGAGCTGGCTCGGCGAGCGCGTCACGGCCGATGTGCGCAATGCGGTCTACGCCCATGTGCTGCAGCAAAGCCCGGAGTTTTTCGAGACGACGCAAACCGGCGAGGTGCTGTCGCGCCTGTCTGCCGATACGACGCTGGTGCAAACCGTGGTCGGTTCCTCGTTGTCCATGGGTCTGCGCAATTCGGTGATGGGCATCGGCGCCCTGGCGATGCTGATCTGGACCAACCCCTACGTCATGTTTCAGGTGCTCGCGATCCTGGTGCTGGTGGTGGTGCCGGCGCTCTGGTTCGGTCGGCGCGTGCGCAAGCTCTCGCGTGCCAGCCAGGACCGGATTGCCGATTCCAGCGCGATTGCGGCCGAAGTGCTCAACGCCATTCCGGTGGTGCAAAGCTACACCGCCGAAGCGCGCGAAGCGCAGCGCTTCACTGCATCCACCGACAACGCCTTCGACACCGCCGTGCGCCGCACCCGCGCCCGCTCGGTGCTGGTGGCCTTCATCATCATCGCCACGTCGGCCGCCCTGCTCTGGGGCCTGTACCAGGGCACGCAGGCCGTGCTGGCCGGGCGCATCAGCGCCGGCGACCTCGGGCAGACCGTGATGTACGTGATCATCCTGGCCAGCGCCTTTGCCATTCTGGGCGAGGTCTATGGCGACCTGCTGCGCGCCGCCGGTGCCACCGAGCGATTGATGGAGTTGCTGGGCAGCCGCTCGCCGATTGCGTCGCCGGAAAACCCGGTAGCAGCACCCTTGCCAGTTGCCGGCAGTGCGATACGCTTTGAAGACATCGTCTTTCATTACCCGTCGCGCCCGAAGCAGGCGGCGCTGCGACAGTTTTCGCTCACCGTTCAACCGGGCCAAACGGTCGCCCTGGTCGGGCCCAGCGGCGCGGGGAAAAGCACGGTGTTTCAACTGCTGCTGCGCTTTTATGACCCGGCATCTGGGCGCATCGTGCTCGACGGTGTGGCCACGCGCGACATGGCGCTGCATGACCTGCGCCAGCGCATCGGCATCGTGCCGCAGGACGCAGTGATCTTCTCAAGCAGTGCGCTGGAAAACATTCGCTATGGCAGACCCGGTGCCAGCATCGAAGAGGTCAAGGCCGCCGCACTGGCCGCTTTTGCCGATGAGTTCATCCGTGCCCTGCCCGAGGGCTATGACACCTTCCTCGGTGAGCGTGGCGTGCGCCTGTCAGGTGGCCAACGCCAGCGCATTGCGATTGCACGCGCGATGCTGAAGAACCCGCCCTTGCTGCTGCTGGATGAAGCCACCAGCGCGCTGGACGCCGAGAGCGAACGCATGGTGCAGGCCGCCCTTGAATCGGCCATGCGCGGGCGCACCACGCTGGTCATCGCGCACCGACTGGCCACCGTGCAAAAAGCGGACCTGATCGTCGTGCTCGACCACGGTCAACTGGTGGAACAGGGAACGCACGCCGAGTTGGTGGCACGCGGCGGCGTCTACGCCGGTCTGGCGGCGCTGCAGTTCAATGCCTGAGGCCACAGTTGATCGGTAGCCCGTATGAAGCCAAAGGCGTAATACGGGGTTTCCCCTGACGGTGTCGCGTTGTCAACCCCGTATTCCGCTGCGCTGCATACGGGCTACAGCCTGCAGTTCAACTCCTGAGCTCAGGCCAAATGCCGCAGCTCGCGCAGCGCCACCGAGACCGGCGCCAGGTCGGCGCCTTGCGTGCTGATGTCAGCTAGCAGACCGCACAGGCGTTCGATCGCGCCGGCATGCTGCCCGCGCCAGACACCGAGGTCTTCTTGCCGCGAAAGCAGACCTCGCGTGATCTGGCTGGCAATCGAATAAACATCGTCGCGCGCGCTGCCACGGGCCTGCGTCTGCCACAGTGTGTCGGTTGGCAAGCGGTTGATCTGGTCGCGCCAGCCTGGCAGATCGAGTGCCGCATCGACGCCGAAATAAGCACGCGCCGCCTGCTCCAGGTTGGTGTCAGCCTGCTGCGCCAGATCAACCAGATCGAGTGCCGGGAAGATGAACTCGAGCGCTGTCAGGTTTTGTGCCAGCGCCGGCTCAACGCCGGCCTGCACCAACGCATCGCTCGCCGCTTGCCAGCGCGCGTTGGCGCTTGCTGGCAGCCAGTCGGCCAGGTGCGCGCGCAGCTCCAGCGCAGCCGGTTGGTAGTGCTTGATCAAAGTCGGCAGATCGCTGCCCTGGGCCCGCACGCGCAGCATCCAGCGCGAGGCGCGCTGTGCGATGGCGATCAGCTTGGCCAGCAGGTCGAGCTGCAGTGCGGCATCCACGCGGTAATCGAGCGCGTCGATCTGGTCCCACAAGGGCTCCAGGCCGAAGATCTCGCGCGCCAGCGTGAAGGCGCGGATCACGTCAGCCGCCGTGGCGCCGGACTCCGACGCTATGAAGTTGACAAAGGTGGCGCCGGCGCGATTGACCACGGTGTTGGTCAGGTAGGTGGCGATGATCTCGCGCTTGAGCGGATGCGCAGCAATCGCAGCGCCAAACTTCTCACTGAGCACCTGCGGAAAATAGGCCTTCAAGGCGCGATTGAAGTAGGGATCATCGGGCAGATTGCTCAACAACAGATCGTCATAAATCGACATCTTGGCGTAGGCCAGCAGCACCCCACCCTCGGGTGCGCTCAGTCCGGTCTTGCGCGCGCGCCGACGCGCGATCTCCTCGTCAGTCGGCAGGAATTCAATGGCGCGATTGAGCCGGCCCTGGCGCTCGAGCCACTGCAGCAGGCGCTGCTGGCCATCAAGCAGGTAGCGCGCGCGGTGGTCGGCAATGTCGAGCGCCTGTGTCTGGTAGTAGTTGTCGGTCAGCACCAGCAAGCCAACTTCATCGGTCATCGAAGCCAGCACGTCGTTGCGCTGCTTGAGCGTGAGGTCACCGGCCTCAACCACGCTGCCGAGCAGGATCTTGATGTTGACCTCATGGTCCGAGCAATCGACACCGGCCGAGTTGTCGATGGCGTCGCTGTAGATCAGGCCGCCCTTTTGCGCAAACTCGATGCGCCCGTTCTGCGTGCACCCCAGGTTGCCACCTTCGACCACCACCTTGCAACGCAGTTCATTGCCGTTGACGCGAAAGGCATCACCCGCCTTGTCCCCTGCCTGGGCATGGGTCTCGAAGCTGGCTTTGACGTAGGTGCCAATGCCGCCGTTGTAGAGCAGATCCACCGGCGCCTGCAGAATAGCGCGCAGCAGTTCCACCGGCGTCAATTCACTGGCCTCGATTTCCAGCACAGTGCGCGCCTCATCGCTCAAGGTGATCGATTTGGCGCTGCGCGGGTAGACGCCGCCGCCTTTGGAAATCAAACTCTTGTCGTAGTCATCCCAACTCGAGCGCGGTAGTGCAAACAGGCGCTCGCGCTCGGCGTGCGAACGCGCGGCATCCGGGCTGGGATCGATGAAGATGTGGCGGTGATCGAAAGCCGCCACCAGTTGAATGTGCTCGGACAGCAGCATGCCGTTGCCAAAGACGTCACCCGACATATCACCAATACCGACTACCTTGAAGTCGGTGCTCTGGATGTTGAGCGAGCGGGCGCGGAAATGCCGCTTGGCAGACTCCCAGGCACCGCGTGCCGTGATGCCCATCTTCTTGTGGTCATAACCGACCGAGCCGCCCGAAGCAAAGGCATCGCCGAGCCAGAAACCGTAGTCGGCCGAAACGCTGTTGGCGATATCCGAGAAGGTGGCTGTTCCCTTATCCGCCGCGACCACCAGATAGGGGTCATCAAGGTCATGCCGCACCACGTTAGCCGGTGGCACCACCGCACCCTTGACCAGGTTATCGGTCAGATCGAGCAGACCGGACAGGAAGAGCTTGTAGCAGGCCACACCTTCGGCAGCGTAGGCCTCGCGCTCACTGCTTGGGGGCGCATTCTTGAGGACGAAACCGCCCTTGGAGCCAACCGGAACGATGACGGTGTTCTTGACATGCTGGGCCTTGACCAGCCCCAGGATTTCGGTGCGGAAGTCTTCGCGCCGATCCGACCAGCGGATGCCGCCGCGCGCCACCTTGCCGTTGCGCAAATGAATGCCTTCGACGCGCGGGGAATAGACCCAGATCTCGAACAAGGGCTTGGGTTCGGGCACACCCGGCATCTCACGCGGGTTGAACTTGAAACTCAGGTAAGGCTTGCTCCCGCCGCCGATTGCCTCCTGCCAAAAATTGGTACGCACGGTGGCCAGCACGGTGGCGTAGAACTGGCGCAGGATGCGGTCTTCGTCAAGGCTGGCAACGGCGCCAAGATGGGATTCAATCTGCTTGGCCCAGTGCTGTTGGCTGTCATTGCTGTCCGCCATGCGGGCCGGGTCGAAGCGTGCCTTGAACAGTTCAACAATGGCCTGGGCGATGGCGGCGTTGTTGTTCAGGGTGGCTTCGATGTAGTTCTGACTGAAGCCAAAACCAAGTTGTTTGAAGTAGCGCGTGTAGGCGCGCAGCACGCAGATGGCGCGCGCGTCCAGTGTGCTGCCCAGTACCAGTTTGTTGAGATCGTCGCTCTCGACCTCGCCGCGCCAGGCCTGGCAGAACAGCGCCTCAAAGCGCGCCTTGATGCTGGCCAGATCGGTGTCAGCTGGCAGTTGCAAACCGAGGTCATGAATCCACAGGGCGCTGTCGCCCGTGTCGATGTGATACGGATGTTCGTCCAGCACACGCGCTCCCATGCGTTCGAGTACCGGCAGTGAATCCGACAGCGTGACCTTGGCCGTGTTGTAGATCTTGAAACGCAGCAGACCGGCGCTGGCATCGATCGGCCGATACAGTTTGACTGCGAGCGGCGCGGCTGGCGTCAAACCTGCCAACAGATCGACGTCTTCGGCACCATCAGCGGCAGAGAAATCCTCGCGATAAGCGGTTGGAAAGGCATCGGCAAAGCGGTGCGCCAGCAGCAGGCCCGGGCCTTCGCCGTGGGCGCGCAGAAGTTCAGCGCTGCAATCGTCCTCCCAGCGCTGCGCCAGCTTGGCAACCCGCGCTTCGAGTGCGCCCAGGTTGACAATTTGCGGCGCCACCACCTTGGCACGCACCAGGTAATGAATGCGGGCCTGTGGGCTGTCAGTCAGCGTCGGTGTGAATTCAATCGACTGGCCATCCAGCGCTGCCATCAGTTCGTTGCCGATGCGCACCCGCAATTCGGTGTTGAAGCGCTCGCGCGGTACGAACACCTGGGCCGAGATGAAGCGGCCAAAAGGATCGCGCCGCAGGAACACCCGCGTGCGCTGGCGCTCCTGCAGGCGCAGGATGCCGATGGCGTGCTCACCCAGGGTGGTGGCATCGATCTGGAACAGTTCGTCACGCGGGTAAGCGTCCAGGATCGCCTGCAGCGCTTTCGCCGCATGGCTCTCGGGCACCACGCCGGCGCTGGCCATGACCTGCGCGGCGCGCTGGCGCACGCGCGGAATTTCACTGACCGGCGCCGAATAGGCGGTGGAGGTGTAGAGGCCCAGAAAACGCACTTCACCAACGACCCGGCCGCTCGCGTCAAAACGTTTGACGCCGACATAGTCGAGCCAGGCCGGGCGGTGCACGGTAGCGCGCGTCATGGCCTTGGTCACCAACACCAGTTCTTTTGATTCCATCAAGGCCACGGCTTCAGGCGGCAGCCAGGTCTCAAGGGTCTGCACCGGGCCGCGCAGGATGCCCAGACCCGATTCCGGTCGCGCGATCAGACTGACCTTGTCGCCGTCGCGCTGCAGGTCGTAGTCGCGCGCACCCAGGAAGGTGAAGTGCCGGGCCTGCAGCCAGTGCAAAAAGTCCACGCCTTCCTGAAGGTCGTTCGGCGAGAGCCGGGAGCAGGTGGTGGCCGCACTTAGTGCGCCCTGGACCCGAGCCGACATGGCCGACCAGTCCTGCACCGCAGCGCGCACGTCGCCCAGGACCCGACTGAGTTCATCGGCCAGCGCCTGGCGCTGCGCTGAGGCGACGATGCGATCGCATTCGACCAGAATCAGGGACTCAACCGGCTCCTTGTTGTCAGCGCTTGCGGCGTTGCTGGCACTGGCAATACGCCCCTGCGCATCACGCCCGACCCGCATCAAGGGATGCACGATCCAGTGCGCGATGCAGTTGCTGCGGTTGATGGCCATGGTGACCGAATCAACCAAAAACGGCATGTCCTCATGCACGATCTGCACCACGCTGTGTTCGCTGACAAAACCGTCTTCGGCCAGCGTCGGGTTGAAGACACGCACTCCAGCACTGTGCGGCGCGCGCGGTGTGTCAAGCAGGCGCCAGTGCGCATTGGCAATCGCATACAAGGTGGCAGCGCCGCGTGCTGCGATCTCTTGCGGCTCGGTGCTCTCAAAGTAGGCGGCCATGAACCCAGCCTGAAGGCTGGCAGCCGCTGAGGCATGCTCCCTGAGGTAGTCGAGCAATTCACTGATCGGGGTGTTCATCACTATTGTTCCTCCTCTGCCTGTCAATCACACAAACTCAGGACATCACTGCAGTCGACCCTTGAGCGCATCGGGCAGCGGCAACTGCAACACACCAATGCCTTCTTCAATCAGGGCCTCGGCCTGCTCGGGCGTGGCACGCCCCCGAATGCCGCGCTGCGCAATCTCACCATAGTGGATCTTGCGCGCCTCTTCGGGAAAACGGGTTCCCACATCGTCGGTATCGGCCAGAATGCGACGCGCGACTGTCAGCCATGCTGCCTGCAGGGCCTGTTCGGTGACGATGTTGGAAGGCGGTTCTTGCGCGACCGGGGCCACTTCGCTGCGGGTTGCGCCCAGGTTCAGGCGCGGCGCACTCAGGCGCTTGGAAATCGAAGCGTCGCCGCAGATCGGGCATTCAATCATGGCGCGTTGCTGTTGGCCCTGAAAATCTTCCTCGCTCGCAAACCAGCCTTCAAACAGATGCTGTTGCCGACACTGAAGATCAAGGACTTTCATGGCCCCATTATCCAGCGATATCAGAGCCCCAAGGTTTCTTGCCAGCTTAACGACCAGGCGCCAGATAAAACGTTTTGCAGCCACAGTGCCGCCGCCAGGGTCTTGCCATCGGTCACCGTGCCATCGCAGCACCATTGCAGTAACTGCGACGGCGTCGCGCTGAACACATCAAGGAACTCACCGGGGTCAAGCCGGCGCTCGCCCACTGTCAGATCGCGCGCAAACCAGATCTCGATGAACTCGGTGGAATAGGAGATCGACGGATGCAGAACACCGGCGCACGCCCAGGCTGCTGCACGGTAGCCTGTTTCTTCCTGCAGTTCGCGCTGCGCGCAGAGCTGAAGATCTTCGCCAGCGTCGCGCTTGCCAGCCGGAAACTCGATCATCACCTGGCCCAGGGGATAACGAAACTGCCGCTCCAGCACCACGCGCAATTCGCCACTGGCGTCTACCAGCAGCGGCACGATCAGGACGGCACCCGGATGCACCAGGTATTCGCGGCTGGCACTGGCGCCATCGGGCAAGCGGACTACATCACGAAAGGCATGGAGGAAGCGACCCTTGAACAACTCCTCACTGGAGCACTTCTCCTCGATCAGATGCCGGTCATCCATGTGTCATGGCGACAGCGCCCGGCAAGCGCTCTATCAGGTACCCAGCATCTGTACCACGGCGTTGGCGCACAACTGCATCAGGCTGGCCGGGAACAAGCCCAGAATCAGCACCAGCGCACCGTTGATTGACAAGACCACGCGCACGTCCAGTGGCGCCGATACCGTGCTGGCCGTGATCGGCGCATCGAAGTACATCACCTTGACAACCCGCAGGTAGTAGAAGGCACCGATCAGCGACATCACGACGGCGAACACCGCCACGCTGAGGTGGAAGACCTGACCCAAAGCCACCAAAGCCTGCAGCACCGAGAGCTTGGCGTAAAAACCAACCATCGGAGGAATACCCGCCAGCGAGAACAGACAGACCGCCATGACAGCGGCGTAAAGTGGGCTGCGCTGATTCAGGCCAGCGAAATCAGAAATCTCCTCACTCTCGAATCCTTCACGCGCCAGCAGCAGGATGACACCGAAGCTGGCCAGCGTCGTCAGCACGTAGGTGATGACATAGAACATGGACGAACTGTAGGCATTGGCAGCCGAATTGATGTTGCCATTGACAACACCCGACATCATGCCCAGCAGCACAAAACCCATCTGCGAAATGGTTGAAAACGCCAGCATGCGCTTGAGGTTGGTCTGCGCAATAGCTGCCAGATTACCGATGATGAGCGAGCCGGCCGAGAGTACCAGCAGCATCTGCTGCCAGTCAATCGCCAGTGGCAACATGCCTTCGACCAGCAGACGGATCATGATGGCAAAGGCCGCCAGTTTGGGCGCGCCGCCAATCATCAAGGTCACCGCCGTCGGTGCGCCCTGGTAGACGTCGGGGATCCACATATGAAACGGTACAACGCCGAGTTTGAAGGCGAGGCCGGCAACAATGAACACCAGCCCGAAGATCAGTACCTGATGCCGGATCTGACCCGAATTGATGGCTTTGAAAACGGCGTTGATGTCGAGCGACCCGGTGGCGCCGTACATCATGGACATGCCGTAAAGCAGGAAACCGGAAGCCAGCGCGCCCAGCACAAAATACTTCATCGCCGCTTCGGTCGAGGTTGCATCGTCGCGGCGCAGGGCGACCAGCGCGTAGCTCGAGAGCGTCAATAGTTCAAGGCCGAGGTAAATCACCAGGAAGTTGTTGCCCGAGATCATGACGAACATGCCCAGCAGCGAGAACATCGCAAGGCTGAACAACTCGCCGCCGCGCAGCATGCTGCGATCTGCCGCGTAGGGCCGACCATAGACAAGGGTCACCATCACCGCCACCGTGGCAAAGCACTTGAGCCAGTTGCCCATCTGGTCGCTGACCACCATATTGCCAAAGCCATAGATGGTTGAAGCGCTGCTGGCATAGCTGGCCTGCAGCAAAGCCACGACGGCCAGGGTCAGCAAGGTCAGAACATAGGTCAAAGTCCGGCGCGGCGTCTTCACGCCCAGATCGGCCAGCGCGATCACGCAGCCCATGACGAGCAGGATGATTTCCGGGTACGCCGAGATCCAACTGAGTTTATCGATCATTTTCTGTTTCTCTATTCAATTTGACCAGTTCAGGCTGATCAATTCAGTTTGGACTGCGCCACATGCTGGAGCAACTCGGTCACCGAGGTCTGCATGACATCGGTAAATGGTTTCGGATAGACGCCCATGTAGAGCACAGCGGCAGCCAACAGCGCCATCACCAGGAATTCGCGGCTGTTGATGTCGACCAGTTCCTTCACATGCTTGTTGCCAACCGGGCCCAGGTAGACGCGCTTGAACATCCACAAGGTGTAGGCAGCGCCAAAAATCAGCGCACTGGCGGCGGCAAAACCGAGCCAGAAATTGGCTTTGACGGCGCCCAGGATCACCATCCATTCACCGACAAAACCCGCTGTTCCCGGCAGACCGCAATTGGCCATGGCAAAGAACAGGGCAAAGGCGGTGAACTTGGGCATGGTGTTGACAACGCCACCGTACGCAGCAATTTCACGCGAGTGAACACGGTCGTACAACACGCCAATGGAGAGGAACATGGCAGCCGAAACAAAGCCGTGCGCAATCATCTGCACGATGCCGCCGGCGACGCCGAGGTCATTGAAGATGAAGAAACCCAGGGTGACGAAACCCATATGCGCAACCGATGAGTAGGCCACCAGTTTTTTCATGTCCTTCTGCACCATGGCGACCAGGCCGACATAGATCACAGCGATCAGCGACAGCGCAATCATGAGCCAGGCCCACTCACGCGCCGCGTCGGGTGCGATCGGCAGCGAAAAGCGCAGGAAACCGTAGGCGCCGAGTTTAAGCATGATGGCGGCCAGCACAGCCGAGCCGCCGGTAGGCGCCTCAACGTGAACATCGGGCAACCATGTGTGCACTGGCCACATTGGCACCTTCACCGCAAAAGCGGCAAAGAAGGCAAAGAAAAGCAGGGTCTGTGTCGTGCCGGCCAGCGGCAACTTGTGCCACAGCGCCAGATCAAAACTGCCACCCGACTTGGTGTAGAGGAAGATCAGGGCAACCAGCATCAGCAGCGAGCCCAGCAGCGTGTAGAGGAAGAACTTGAAGGCCGCGTAAATCTTGTTCGGTCCGCCCCAGATACCAATGATGAGGTACATCGGGATCAGTGTCGCTTCAAAGAATACATAGAACAACATGCCATCGAGCGCGCAGAAGACGCCGATCATCAGGCCGCTCAGGATCAGGAAAGCGCCCATGTACTGGTTAACACGTCGCGTGATGACTTCCCAGCCGGCAATCACAATCACAACATTGATGAACGCCGTCAGCAGCACAAACCAGAAGGAGATGCCGTCAACACCGAGGTGGTAATTGATATTGAAACGCGGTATCCAGGACGTCTTCTCGACGAACTGCATCGCAGCCGTGCCGAGCTTGAAGCCCTCGTACAGCGGCAGCGTCACCAGAAAGCTTACAAAGGCACCGATCAGGGCGACCCAGCGCACAGCACGCGCCTGATCGTCACGACCGAGTGCCAGCAGCACGACACCAAAACAAATTGGTGTCCAAATAGCCAGGCTCAACAATCCCATTTTTCTTGTTCCTAATCAGTTCGACACAGGGCGTGCCGCACGCAATGTCATCATTTCAGCCATACGAAGTAGGTCATGAGCACAAAAACGCCCAGGATCATCATGAATGCGTAGTGGTACAGGTAGCCGGTCTGGGCGCGGCGCACCAGGCCTGAGACCCATCCGACCACTTTCCAGGAACCGTTCACCAGCGTGCCATCGATGACGTATTCGTCGCCACCCTTCC
This sequence comes from uncultured beta proteobacterium, assembly GCA_903896425.1. Taxonomy (GTDB): domain Bacteria; phylum Pseudomonadota; class Gammaproteobacteria; order Burkholderiales; family Burkholderiaceae_C; genus Rhodoferax. Next base: position 13,659 of record CAITXW010000042.1, read on the forward strand.
ACAAGCCGGTACCCAAAGCACGTGCGCCACGCGCCAGCACGTTTTCGTTGAACCAATCGAGGTAGTACTTGTTCTCCAGCAGCGTGAAGATCGGCATGAAGGTCTTCTTGATCGCGGTCGGCACAGCCGGGTTGATCATGTACATGTAGTAGGAGGTGACGACACCGGCGAGCGCCAGCCAGAAGGGCGCGGTGTACAGGGAATGCAAAGCCATCTGCACCGGGCCATGGAAAGCTTTGGCCATTTCTTCGAGCGCTGCGTGCTTCTCGGCATCGATGAAGATCGCGCCCTTGAAGAACTCTCCAAACAGCATCGGTCCAATCGTCATGTAACCGATGACGACCGAGGGAATCGCCAGCAGGATCAGCGGCACAGTGACGACCCAGGGTGACTCGTGCGGCGCGTGGACTTCGTGGTGACCATGATGGTCGCCATGGTGATGGGCATCGGGATTCTGGTCGAAGCGCTCCTTGCCATGGAACACCAGGAAATACAGGCGGAACGAATAGAAGGCCGTGATGAAGACACCGGCCAACACCGCGAAGGAAGCAAAACCGGCCGCTGGCAAATGGCTTTCATGAACGGCTTCGATGATGCTGTCCTTCGAATAAAAGCCAGCGAAAAACGGTGTTCCGATCAGCGCCAGTGAACCGAGCAAGGACGTGATCCAGGTGATCGGCATGTACTTGCGCAAACCGCCCATCCAGCGGATGTCCTGGTTGTGGTGCACACCCATGATGACAGAGCCAGCGGCGAGGAACAGCAGCGCCTTGAAGAAGGCGTGCGTCATCAGGTGAAACACCGCCACCGAGTAGGCCGAGGCACCGAGCGCCACCGTCATGTAGCCGAGTTGCGACAGCGTCGAATAGGCCACGATGCGCTTGATGTCGTTCTGGATAATGCCCAGGAAACCCATGAACAAGGCTGTGATGGCGCCAATCGTCATGACAAAGTTCAGCGCAGTTTCACTGAGTTCGAACAGTGGCGACATGCGCGCGACCATGAAGATACCGGCTGTCACCATGGTGGCAGCGTGGATCAGGGCCGAGATCGGGGTCGGGCCTTCCATGGAATCGGGCAACCAGACATGCAGCGGGAACTGCGCCGATTTGCCCATGGCGCCGATGAACAAACAGATGCAGATCACCGTCACCAGCATCCAGTCGGTGCCCGGGAAGCTCAGCTTGCCCAGTTCCGCCGCCTTGGCGAAAGCTTCCGAATAGTTCAGGGTGCCGGCGAAGGCTGCAATAAGACCAATGCCCAGGATGAAACCGAAGTCACCGACGCGATTGACCAGAAAGGCTTTCATGTTGGCGAAGATGGCGCTGGGCTTGTTGAACCAGAAACCGATCAGCAGATAGGACACCAGACCCACCGCTTCCCAACCGAAGAACAACTGCAGCATGTTGTTGCTCATCACCAGCATCAACATCGAGAAGGTGAACAGCGAGATGTAGGCAAAGAAGCGGTTGTAGCCTTCGTCTTCCTCCATGTAGCCAACCGTGTAGAGGTGAACCATCAGCGAGACAAAAGTCACGACACACATCATCATTGCCGTCAGGCCATCGACCAGGAAGCCGATTTCCATCTTGAGCCCACCCACCACCATCCAGGTGTAGAGCGTCTCATTGAAGCGTGCACCGTCCAGCACCACACTTTGCAGCGTCATGGCCGACAGGATGAAGGACACCAGCACACCCAGAATGGTGACCGAGTGCGACATGCGCCGGCCGATCCAGTTACCGCCAAACTTGGTACCCAGCACACCAGCCAGGACAAAGCCGACCAGCGGTGCCATCGGCACGGCCAGCAGCGTCGAGATAGAAAGGGTTTGACTCATCTTATTAACCCTTGAGCGTATTGAGTTCGTCGACGTTGATGCTGGACCGATTGCGGAACAGGAGCACCAGGATGGCCAGACCAATGGCCGATTCGGCAGCAGCGACGGTCAGAATGAAAAACACGAATATCTGGCCGTTCAGATCACCCAGGTAATGGGAGAACGCGACGAAGTTGGTGTTGACGGCCAGCAGCATCAGTTCAATCGCCATCAACAGAACGATCAGGTTCTTGCGATTGAGGAAGATGCCGATCACTGAGAGCGCGAAAAGCATGGCGCCAAGCGCAAGAAAATGTCCAAGAGTCAAGGTCATGCTTTGTTCTCCGCAGTTTGGGCGGTAGCTGTTTCATCGATTGGCCGGGTCTGGGTCGGCGCCATCTTGACGACGGTCATCCGGTCTTTTGCCTTGACCGCGATCTGCACACCGGCGCCAATGTGCTTGCTGTCCTTGCGCTGACGCAGGGTCAGTGCAATGGCGGCAATCACGGCGACCAGCAGGATGGCGGCGGCCACTTCAAGAGGATAGAGGAACTGGCTGTAGAGCAACTTGCCAAGTTCGCGGGTGTTGGAGTAATCGCGCGCCGCCTGACCGACCAGGGCGGTCGTATGCGGTTCCTCGTTGACGCGAAAGCCGCCCATCAGCACGGCCGCCATTTCGAGCGCAATCAGCACACCAAAGAGCGCTGCCAGCGGGAAATGCTTCCAGAAGCCTTCCCGCGCATCTTCCACATCAACGTCGAGCATCATCACGACGAACAGGAACAGCACCATCACAGCACCGACATAGACCAACACCAGGGTAATGGCGAGGAACTCGGCCTTGAGCAGCAACCACAGCGCTGAAGCCTGGAAAAATGCCAGCACAAGGTACAACACGGCATGTACCGGGTTGCGCGCAGTAATGACCCGAAAGGCGGCAAAAAGCAGCACGATCGAGAAGAAATAGAAGAGACCGGTCTTGACGTCCATGTGTCGTTACTTTTTTAGATGGTCTTAAAGTTGAAGGTAGGGCATGTTGACCTAGCGGTACTTGGCATCGCTTGCCCGGGCCGCCGCAATCTGGGCTTCATAGCGGTCACCGACCGCCAGCAGCATGTCCTTGGTGAAATAGAGGTCACCAGGCGCTTCGCCGTGGTACTCGAAAACAGGGGTTTCGACGATCGAGTCAACCGGGCAACTCTCTTCGCAAAAACCGCAGTAAATGCACTTGTTGAAGTCGATGTCATAGCGCGTTGTGCGCCTTGAGCCGTCGGCGCGCTGCTCGGACTCAATCGTGATCGCCATCGCCGGGCAGACCGCTTCGCACAGCTTGCAGGCAATGCAACGCTCTTCACCGTTTTCATAGCGACGCAGCGCATGCAGGCCGCGAAAGCGCGGCGACAGCGGCGTCTTTTCTTCCGGGTACTGCAGTGTGATCTTGCTGCGAAAAGCGTACTTGCCCGTGAGCGCCATGCCCTTGAGCAGTTCGCTCAGCATAAAGCTCGACAGGAAATCCTTCAGTGAGAAGGAAGTCGCGGTCGATGCGTCAACAGAACTTGAGGTTGGGGTAGTCATAGAAAACTCGAATTACTTCCAAATATTCCAGGGCGTCTGCATCCAAAACGCGACCACCACCAGCCAGACGATGGTGGCTGGAATAAAGATCTTCCAACCCAGTCGCATGATCTGGTCATAACGATAGCGCGGGAACGTGACCCGCACCCAGATGAACATGGTGACCACGGTAAAGGACTTGATACCGAGCCAGATCCAGCCTGGAATCCAGTCCAGCGCAGCAACCGGTGACAGCCAGCCGCCCAGGAACATGACCGAGGTGAGAACCGATACCAGCCAGATGTTGGCGTACTCGGCCATCTGGAACATGGCCCAGGACATGCCAGAGTATTCGACCATGTGGCCGGCAACAATTTCAGACTCGCCTTCCACCACGTCGAATGGCAGTCGATTGGTCTCGGCCAGACCGCAAATGAAATAGATAACAAAGATCGGCAACAGCGGCAGCCAGTTCCAGGACATAAAGCCCAGGCCCATCTGCGCGAACTGTCCCTTGCCCTGCCCGGCCACGATGTCGGTCAGGTTCAGGCTGGCTGAGACCAGAAGCACGATCACCATGCAAAAGCCCATCGCCAATTCGTAACTCACCATCTGCGCCGAAGCCCGCAGCGCGCCCAGGAACGGGTACTTGGAGTTGGACGACCAGCCCGAGATGATGACGCCGTAGACTTCGATCGAGGTGATGGCCATGACGAACAGCAGGCCGGCATTGATATTGGCCAACGCAATGTCCGGACCAAACGGAACCACCGCCCATGCCACCAGGGCCGGCGCGACACACATGACCGGACCCATGTAGAACAAGGCCTTGTCAGCCGCAGCCGGACGCAGCACTTCCTTGGTCATGAGTTTCATCGCATCGGCGATCGGCTGCAGCAGACCCCAGGGGCCAACGCGGTTCGGGCCCAGGCGAATCTGGATCCAGCCCAGCAGTTTGCGTTCGTACACTGTGGTGTAAGTGACGGCGCCCATCACCAGCATCAGCACCGCGGTGATCTTGGCCAACGCCCAGGCCACTGGCCAGGCGAGATTGACCCACCAGGAAGCGTCGATCAAGCCCTGTCCCAGAGCAAAAATGGTATCAATCATGCTGTCACCTCCTGCGCCGCAGCATCGCGTTTGGCATCAGCCGTGAGTTGCAAACTGGCAGCGCGGCGCACCAGACCATCAAGCGCATAGATGCCGGCAACCACAGGCGCCACCGCAGCAGGGCTCAGATCGATCTGCGCCTGCGTCGTGTTGTTCAAGATTCTGGCGGGCAACAGGGGCTCACCGGCCTCCGGTAGACCACAGACCTGCGCCAGCACATCCTGCGAAGACTCAAAGTCAAAGCCCGGCACACCCAGCAGATTGGCCAGCACACGCAAAACCTTCCAGGCTGGACGCGTTTCGCCCAGCGGTTTGACCACGGCATGGAAACTCTGAACTCGCCCCTCGGCGTTGATAAAGGTACCGGGTGTTTCCGTGAACGGCGCAATCGGCAGCAGCACGTCGCTGAAAGCCATGTTGGCTTTGAACGGGCTCAAGCTCACGACCATCTCGGCCTTGTCCAGCGCGGCACCGGCAGCAACACCGGCCGCCGAATCAAACACCGGTTCGTTGTTGAGCAGCAGCACAGCCTTCAGACCGCCGCTGAGCATCTGCGCCGCGTTCAGACCTTTGGCGCCGGGCAGAGCCGCCGCCAGTTGCGCGCCAACCGTGTTGGCCGCTTCAGTCAGGTAACCAACCGAGGCGCCGGTCTGTGCGCCAATCCAATTGGCCAATGCCAGCAGGCTGGAGGCCTTGGCATGGTGCGCCGCGGCATTGCCGAGCAGGATCGCCTTGCGCTCACCGCTGAGCATGGCATCTGCAATCGCCTTGGCAGCTGCGCTGACATTACCCTGGGCCGGTGCAGGCACACCCTTGGCTACAGCCACAGCAGCAGCCACATCGGCCAACGCCTGCACCCAGTTGGCATCGCCTGCCAGCAAGGTATTGGCAACCGGCATGGCCCAGTTCGGGGTGGCGGCTGCAATCGCGTTGACCACAGCACCCTTGCGCGCGGCCTGGCGAATGCGCTGCGCGAACAAGGGATGATCCTTGCGCAAATTCGAGCCCACCACCAGAACGCGCTGCAGTTCAGTCAGCGACGCAATCGAAGTGCCCAGATAGCGGATGCCTTCAATCGCAGGGAACTCGGCGTTGCGCAGGCGGTAATCAATGTTCGGGCTGCCCAGTCCGCTAATCAGGGAACTGGCGAGGAAAAGTTCTTCGAGAGTGCTGTGCGGGCTGACCAGCGCACCGATGCTGGCTGCGCCATGGTCGGCCTTGATCTGCTTGAGACCATTGGCCACGTACTCCAGCGCGGTCTGCCAGTCAACCGACTTCCAGTCACCGCCCTGCTTGATCATTGGACCCGTCAGGCGTTCATCGCTATTCAGGGCTTCGTAAGAGAAACGGTCGCGGTCAGCTATCCAGCATTCGTTGACGGCTTCGTTTTCCAGCGGAACAACGCGCATGACCTTGCCGTTCTTGACCTGCACAATCAGGTTGGCACCGGTGGAGTCGTGCGGACTGACCGACTTGCGGCGCGACAGTTCCCAGGTGCGGGCGCTGTAACGGAAAGGCTTGCTGGTCAGGGCGCCAACCGGGCAGGTGTCGATCATGTTGCCCGACAGTTCAGAATCAACCGACTGGCCGACAAAGGTTTCAATTTCTGCATGCTCGCCGCGGTTCGACA
>CAITXW010000043.1 GCA_903896425.1 uncultured beta proteobacterium
GTTGAGTTTGTTCTAAAGGCATTGCTGGAAAGTAAGATCATTTATGCTCGATTGCCTGCGCACCATCTAAGCCTGCGCCACAAATGCCTCGAATTCGTGAACAGGCAGAGGCCTACTGAACAGGTAGCCTTGGTAATTGTGGCAACCCAGATCAGTCAGGATATTGCGCTGGGCTTCAAGCTCCACGCCTTCAGCGATCACAGACAGCCCCATGCTGTCCGCCAACGCGATGACCATTTTGGCAATTGCTGCGTCACCGGGATCGGTCAGGATGTTGCGTACAAAACTCTGATCGATTTTGAGTTGGGCCAGTGGCAAGCGTTTGAGGTACGAAAGCGATGAGTATCCCGTACCAAAATCATCCAATGAAAAGCTAACGCCTATAGCTTTAAGCGCATTCATTTTGGCGGTAACGCTTTCAACATGGGTAACAAGCGCACTTTCCGTCAGCTCAAGTTTGAGTCGATGAGGGTCTGCGCCGCTGCGCTCCAGCACGGCCCGCACCTGATCAACAAAGTCGGTCTGATGCAACTGGTGTGCGCTGACATTGACCGCCACTGTCAGTTTGGCCATATGCGATTGCCCGGCCCACACTGCAAGTTGCCTGCAAGTGGTTTCCAGCGCCCAGTGACCGATGGACAAGATCAGGCCGCTCTCTTCTGCCACCGGGATGAAATCTACTGGTGATACTGTACCTAGCAAGGGATGTTGCCAGCGCAGTAGCGCTTCGGCCCCGATAATTCGGCCCTGTCGGCTTAGCTGCGGTTGGTAGTAAAGTGCAAACTGATCACTCAGCAAAGCGTCACGCAGACCGCTCTCCATGGCGAGGCGTGCGCTGACATCAAGCCGCATTTGCGGATCAAAAAAGCGCATAGTATTACGCCCCGCCAACTTTGCGTAGTACAAGGCCAGTTCGGCCTGATTGAGGGGAGCCTCGATGTCTTGTGCTGCGCCGTCCACAAAGGCAATACCGATGCTGGCGCTACAGTGAATATCAGAATTCCCGATTCGATAGGGTTTATTCAGAGCGAGGAGTAGCTTTCCTGCCACCACTTCGACTTCGCTGGCGGCTTGCTGGGGAATTAAGCTCAAGCCTTGCAGCATGACAACGAAGGCGTTATCGCCTAGGCGCACCAAAGTGTCACTCTTTCGAATGCAATTACCAATCCTGTGGGCAACGTTTTGCAGCAGAAGGTCGCCATTTCCACGACCGATAGATGCGTTCAGGTTCTTGAACTTATCCAGATCGACCAATAACACCGCGTCCTGGCGTGGTCGCTGGGTTCGGGCAAGTTGGCATTCTTGTAGCAGCACAAGCAGTTGTTGACGGTTGGGCAGCCCGGTCAACTCGTCCGAAAACGTCAGGCTTTGGATCTGCTCCTCGGCGGCCTGCATCAGCCGGTCCTGCTTCTGATTTTGAAATTGTTCGCGCAACTTCAGTTCAGAAATATCAACGTGGGCGTAGAAGGTTTCCCGATCTTCTGTCGTTCGCGCGGAAATGCGTACAAAGCGTCCACCGGGAAGTGGAAGTTCGAAAGGTGCGCCGGAAAATCTCATGTTTTCCTGCAAGGTCCGTACCCCCGATTCGCGCAGCTCGGCAGAAGCATCGTCATGCGTCTTGCCGGCCCAAACCAAACGGAAGATGGATTCGAAGCTGTGATTGACGGCTGCTTCCCGATCCGGCAGTTCATAGATTTTCAGGAACGAGTCATTCACCCGCATGACCAGGCCATCCTGATTACAAGTCATCAAACCATCGGGCAGACGGTCAAGAAGACTTGCATCACCCGAGGCGGGCGACTCGCTGGTCGGCGGCACCGATGCGGGCAGCAGGAGTGACGGATACATCGCGCTATCGCGCATTCGCCAGACGCGAACCCTCTTGTCACCGCTCAGCCGAATGGATGAAGCGTCAATGTGCCTGCCATGGTGTTCGAATGAAAACGGGCGATCCTGCTCACGGTGGCGCGCGATGCCATCATCGTTGATGTTGTGCGGCGTAGATCGTGTGCAGTCCAACGGCCGCCCGGCAGTCTCAAAGCATCAACAGACTGGGTTCTGTTTGCCAGTCGCTCACTGGCACTGCGTTGTCGGTCGGCCAGCTGCTTGCCAAATGATTTCACACACACTGGCCCGGTGGCACGGCTGTCAGGAAAGACCCAAGCAAGTGGCTTGCCGTTAGGGCGATCAGCTTTGCGCAATGCAGCCAATTTGGTGAACTGCGTCACTGCAAATTCACTCAAGTGGATCAGATGATCACGCTGATTTTTTGTCGTAGGTAAATACCATGTGCGTGCAGTCAGATCAACAAAACCCAACTGCACGGCACCTGACTTCTGCGCTACGTTGTGTGCATCAACAATGTTCTGCAACGCATGTTGCTCTGCCTTTGAATCGGCCCACACGGCGCCCATCAACTCACCGACTCTGCAACCTGTCGCCAGAGTGATCCAGATGCCTAACTCAGTGTGTTTACTCAGTCTGGCCGAGGTCAGCTGTTTGACCAGTGCGGCTATTTCATCGCTCGATAGAACACGATCACGTTTTACATCCTTGCCGCCGACCTTGCGCTTGCTTACCAACTCGATAGGACTGTGTTCGATGATTTCCCGCTCGGCAGCAAATCGAAACATCTGCTTAAGGTCGGCAAGCAACATGTTGGCAGTGCGCAGCTTGCCTTCGGCTTTGACGCCATCAAGAATCGCCAGCACATCGGCTTTGCGAACATCAATGACTGCGATGTCACCCAGGCTGGCAAATACGCGTCGTTCGAATTGATCCCGCACATACTGGCCACCGTCTTTGCGTCCAATACGTTTGCCGTCACCTCCAATATGGGGCGCAAGCTCCGTAGCCGCCCACCGGTCGAAGACTTGCCTGATGGTCAAGCGGCGTTGCTTGTTTAGTGCTGCTCTATCTGCAGCTTCATTAGCTTCATTCTGCCGACGTGCGGCCAAATCACTGGCTTCCTGCTGCGCTGCCAACTTGTCGGCCTCTATCAGCTTGAAGTGCCCTCGTAGGTCACGAATACCGGGCGTTGATTCACCAGCGCCCTTGTACAACTCAGACCATTCACCTGCAAGCTTTCGGGCCTTGGCTACCGTGGCGCCTGAGTTACCACTTTTGTCATAGCGGTCAATCAGCAGTCGAACTTGATTGCGATCCGGGTCTGTGTACCGGAAGTAGAAGGATCGGGTTCCAGTAGGTGTAATACGGCCTATGAAAGCCCCGGCTCCGCGTCCCAGTGACTCAATCAGCCACTGATCCGCGTCAGTTGGATTTGCGTTCATTCCCTTGTCAATGATTTGCATGGCAGTAACCTTTGCTTCTGGTGCCTACAACGTGCCTACAACGAGGCGAGTACAGTCGCATATTGGCGGACAATCCCGGATTTCAATAACCAAGCAAAATAATTAAGTTGTTGAATTTAAACAGGAAACATGTGAACTGCTTAATCTTCAGGAGTGGTCTTGCACTAGCGTGGATTGGCTACGAACCAAGGGGTAGTGGGTTCAATTCCTGCCAGCCGCACCAAATGAATACCCCGGAAATCGCAAGGTTTCCGGGGTTTTTCTGTTTCCGGGCCCTGAGGTTTTTACTGCGGACTTGGGA